>JAPPFQ010000088.1:1060-8325 GCA_028875135.1 Acidobacteriota bacterium | reverse complement strand
CGGTTGGATGATTGAAGATAAAGGAGTTATCTTGTCAATAGCTCGGGAACTTCGGCCTATACGTTCGATTTCCTTCCCGCCCTCTATGCGGGCATTGTCGGGGCCATGTTATTCTGGCAATGGATCTATGCGACCTCGCTCTACTGCGTCAGCTTCTTTGTGGCCGGACGGCAAACCCGGATCAGCCGACTTGAGACGTTCACGTTCATCATTGCGATCAACTCCTTCTGGGTGCTGTGCGGGTTGCTTGGCTTGTATGTCTCTGTTCGTCTGATCATGGACGGCAACTACAGCGTTCTGGGATCATGACCAAGTCTCATTGTCTTCTCATTCAAGTTCTCCTGGCCTTCCTCCTCGTCTCTCCGGCCCTGGCCTCCGAGGATACCTGCGCGGAGCGCTCCATCTCGGCCGGCGCCGTTCGGACGCCGCAGGACGCCAGGACGCTGGCGCAGTGCGCCTATGAGTTTGTGCTGGAGGTGGGGTTCGAGGAGGCCCACAGGGCCTTCAACCAGGAGGAGCGCTGGAAGAGCGGGCCGACCTATGTTTTCGTCTCCGAAGTCACCACAGTCAGCGATCAGGCCCGGGTATTTGTCTTTCCACCCAATCCGTCCCTGGAAGGCCTCCCGTTTCCATGGCAGATTGACTCCTTCGGCAACGATTACTTCAAGGAACTGCATCGTCTCCTGACCAGTTTCGATGAAGGCTGGAACTACTACTCCTTCTTCAACCCGGCCACCGGAGAGGTCGAGCCGAAAGTCAGCTACGTCAAGAGCATCGACTGGATGGGCACCCCGGCCGCGATCGGGGTGGGGGTCTACCGGCGTGACCTGCCCGGTACCTGCAGGAGCGAGGAAGTCAATGCCTCCTTGCTCGACTCGAACCCTTCCGAGGCCCGGCTGCAGGAGTTTGTCCGCTGCGCCGCCATGGAGCTGGATTCTATGGGGTATTTCGCCTCGGTCAGCCTGGCCAACGATCCCCGTTGGCGCAGCGGCTCCATCTACCTGTTCGGCCTGGACACCTACGGCCACACCTTCTTCAGCGGCTCTCCGGCGGATTCCCGGATCGGGTCGGAGTTGTCGTCCAGCCATATCGGCGGCTTCGAGGGCCGGAACGTTCTGGGGGTTGCCGATGCCTTTGGCGAGACCTTTCTCTACTACTCCCAGCGGAATCCGTCAACCGGCCAGCGGCAGCGCAAGGTGACCTTTGTCAAGAGGATCACCTCCTTCGGGGTTCCGGTGCTGATCGGGGCAGGCTATTACCTGGATGAGGGTGTTTCACGGGTTCCCGGCGCGCCGGCAGAGGAATTGGCGTTCACCCTGGACTTCCATCGAGGGCCACAGGGATTCATGGCCGGCTTCGCGGACTATCCGCCCGCCGACGCGGAAATCTACGAGTTGACTTCGGACTACCGCAGACTGCCGCCCCCGCTGGAGTCTCAGTCCGCCCTGTTCATCTCCGGAGTCAACCGGAGCGACGACCTCTTCATGTTCTTCAAAGGACCCATTGGCGGCCTGTTGCCCGGCGCGCGGTACGAGGCAGAGGTCAGCCTGGAGATCGCCACCGACACGCCGGCAGGGTGCGTCGGTGTCGGCGGAGCGCCGGGCGAGAGTGTCTGGATCAAGGCCGGAGTGTCCGCCGTCGAACCGCTGGCGGTCCCCGACGGCTCCTATCTGCGCATGAATATCGACGTCGGAAATCAGTCCCGCGGCGGCTCCCAAGCGGTGGTGCTCGGTGACGTTGCCAACTCCCGAAGCTGCGAGCAGGCGAGCCGGTGGGAGCGCAAGTCCTTCCAGGGCCGAACGACACCAACTCCGATATCGGTGCCTCCCGATGGCCGGGCCTGGCTGTTGTTCGGGGCCGACTCGGGATTCGAGTCCCGTACCTCGATCTACTTCACCCGGGCCTGGGTCACCCTCACGCCGATTTGAGGACCTGGCGGCGCGCCATCGAGGGTGTCCGAGACCGACCGCGGCTGGCCGTTTCTGGCGCCTGTGTCCTCCAAAAGGCAGCCCCTTGGGTGGTGGCCCTTTGATTGCCCTATGGGTGCACGGCAGGCATGGCCGCCAGCATCGACCACCTGCTCCCATCTGGGAGCGAGCTCCACCGATCGAGTGGCGCCGGGCGCACCTGTCCAGAATTTGTTTGTCAAGCGCCTGCAAGGACCTTATAATCTGCCGTGGTTCAGACGGGTTTGCCCGGATCGGTTCATGCCATGAAACCGAAAATTCATCCGAAATACGTTGAGGTAACGGTTTCCTGCGCCTGCGGGGAAACCTTCAAGACGCGGTCCACCAAGGGCGATATCCGCCTGGAGATCTGCTCCAAGTGCCATCCGTTCTTCACCGGCAAGCAGAAACTGGTGGATACGGCCGGGCGCGTGGAACGATTTCAAAGAAAGTACGGCCTGCGCGCCGGTCTGGACTAGGCGGCGCTGTCCGCCACCAACCCCCACTCCAGCAATCGCGATCTTCCGGCCCGAATCGAGGGGCCCTCTCCGCATCCCGCACCACCCCGAGGCCCCGCCTGTAGAGGCCGCAATTTTTCAGCAATCCGGCAAATAGACTCTTGACGTAGGCGGTCTTGGCCGTCTCCGAGGTGCGTCATGCTAGACAAACTCGCGCAACTGGAAGCCTCCTACGAGGAGATCACTCGTCTTCTTGGAGATCCTGAGGTTCTGGCCGATCCGGCCACCTATCAGAAGCATGCCAAGGCGCACAGGGACCTGGCTCCTGTGGTGGAGAAGTTCCGGGAATACAAGGCGCTCCAGGTGAGTCTGGAAGATACGAGGCAGGTAGCCCGGGACGCCCATTCCGAGCCCGAGCTTCGGGAACTGGCCCAGGAGGAAGCCTCGGAGGTGGGGCGCACCCTGGAGGAATGTGAACGCCAACTGAAGGTCCTCTTGCTGCCCAGGGACCCTGACGACGAAAAGAACGTGCTGCTGGAGATTCGGGCCGGAACCGGGGGCGACGAAGCGACCCTCTTTGCCCAGGAAGTCTTTCGAATGTACTGCCGCTTTGCGGAGTCCCAAGGTTGGCGGGTGGAAATGATGTCCTCCAGTCCGTCGGGAGCCGGTGGGCTCAAGGAAGTGATTGCCATCATCGAGGGCAGGAATGTCTACCGCAACCTGAAATTCGAAAGCGGGGTCCATCGGGTCCAGCGGGTCCCGGCCACCGAGGCCAGTGGGCGGGTTCACACCTCGGCCGTCACGGTAGCGGTGTTGCCGGAGGCCGACCAGGTGGAAGTGGGTATCGACGAAAGGGACTTGCGCATCGATCGGTTCTGCTCCTCGGGGCCCGGCGGGCAGTCGGTCAACACCACCTACTCGGCCGTCCGCATCACCCACCTTCCTACCGGGCTGGTAGTGACCTGCCAGGACGAGAAGTCACAGATCAAGAATCGGGCCAAGGCCATGCGGGTGCTCAGTTCCCGCCTCTACGAAATCGCCATGGAAGAGCAGCGCCAGGCCATCGCCCAGGACCGCAGGAGCCAGGTGGGAAGCGGGGACCGAAGCGAAAAGGTCCGAACCTACAACTTTCCCCAGAACCGATTGACCGATCATCGCATCGGTCTGACCCTTCATCGGCTCGAAGGCATCATGGATGGGAATCTGACCCCGGTGATCGATGCCCTGGTGAGCCATTTCCAGGCTGAAGACCTGAAGAGGGAAGTGGAGTCGGTCCGCAAATAACTGGCGTCCCTGCCCTGCCGGACAGATCATTCGAGGAAGAAACTACCGATCTCTTTTGAAGACGAACCACAAATGGACACGAATGAACACGAATTGGGAAAGATACCTTTCAGTTTTTCTGCGTGTCCCTTCGTGGATCACTCTTTTGTTCTGTTGTTTCAGGATAGTGCCGCCCCCGCCCTTCCGCGCGGATCATACGAGAGTGAAACAACGAATCTTCATAGCCTGTCGGGAACAAGGGCCCTGTTCGGTTGGCCCGGTTTTCTACCTATTGAACATCGATGCACAGGATTGAGCCTCTTGCAACATTCAGCAGCGGGACGGTTACCGGGAATGGCCACAAAAGGCACAAAAAACACAAATGGTGCCCTTTGTGCCTTTTGTGCTTTTTGTGGTTATACAGCTTTTTCACCAAGTCGCACCCGACATCAAAAATGGCAGAACCTTAGGTTTGCCGGCAAGCTGACCTGCCCCGCTGCGAATTTTGCAATAAGCTCTGTTGTTTCAAATAGGGGCCCGAGGCCAGCGTTCCGGCCACCGAATGACCGGCCACTCCGTCCCTTCTATTCGCCATGCGGGTTTTCGAAGCCCTTGCCGCCGCTAGTGAGGAACTGACGCAGCACGCCGTGGTCAACTCCAGGGTCGATGCCGAAATCCTGCTGGCACAATCCCTGGGGAAGACGCGCAGCTCCCTCTTGGCCCATCATCGGGATGAGGTCGATGAATCGTTGGGCCGGGTCTTTTTCGCCAGAGTCCGGGAACGCTGTCGGGGAAAGCCGCTCCAATACATTTTGGGTCAACAGGAATTTCGCGGGTTGCTCTTCGAGGTGTCCCCGGCTGTCTTCATACCGAGGCCCGAGACGGAGTTTGTGGTGGAGGCGGCGCTGGAGCACCTGGAGGACGGCAGTCTGAAGCTGGCGGATGTGGGAACCGGTTCCGGATGTCTGGCGGTCAGCCTGGCCGTGGCGCTCCCGCGGACCCGGGTCTGGGCGACGGACTTGTCGGAGGCGGCCCTGGAGGTTGCGCGGCGCAATGCGGCCCGTCATGGGGTGGGGCGCGAAATTACCTTTATGCAGGGGGACCTGTTGAAACCGCTGGTTCCCCGGCTGGGCGAGGGGCAACTCGACGCGGTAGTCTCAAACCCTCCTTATGTGGGCCCGGAGGAGTTGAGTGGGCTGCAGAAGGAAGTGCGGGATTGGGAGCCCCGGCTGGCGCTTGTCGGAGAGGAAGGAGCGCCCAGCCTCTATGCCCGGCTGCTGTCTCAAGCCCACGCCGGGCTCCGGCCGGGCGGAGTGCTGATCGTGGAGATCGGCTACAGCATGCAGGAGGCCGTGTGCGGCCTGCTGGGAGACGGCTGGGAGCTGCTGGGTGTTACCGACGACTTGAACGGGATTCCCAGGGTGGTCTCGGCCAGAAGGGTCGCGAGAGGCAAATAGCCAACAGGAGGGGAATCGATGTCAGACTGCCTGTTTTGCAAGATCGTTCGGAAGGAGATCCCCGCCAAGGTCCTGTTCGAGGATGACCTGGCCCTGGCGTTCGAGGACATCAACCCCAAGGCCCCCACCCACGTGCTGGTCATTCCCAAGAAGCACCTGGAGTCCCTGGAGGAGGCGGGCCGGGAAGACCGCGAGTGCCTGGGGCATCTGGTGATGGTGGCGCGGGACCTGGCCCGCCGGCGGGGCCATCGGCAGTCGGGCTACCGAACGGTGTTCAATACCGGCCCGGACGCCGGCCAGTCGGTGTTTCACATCCATCTGCACCTGCTGGGAGGAAGGCAGATGGCTTGGCCGCCGGGATAGGCCGCTCCCCTCGCCGCGGATGGTCAAACTGGAACGCCGGGCCAGCGATCGGAGAGAAATAAGCGGGAGTATTTGTCCCCGGGTGGAAGCCCGGCGATCAAGGTGAGACACGTGCGCGGCGCAAGTTCAACTGCAGCCGCTGGTGGTGCCGCAGTTGAGGCACTTGTAGCAGGCGCCGTTTCGCACCATGATGGAGCCGCATTCGGGGCAGGGCGGGGCATCTGCCTGGGTTTGAAAGACCTGCTTTTCCATATCTTCCATCTGCATGCTGGTCACCGGAGCCGCCTTCTCCGCTTGAGGTTGATCCTCGACAGTCAGGAATTTCTGGCCGAGCCAGCGGAAGATGTAGTCCACGATGGACTTGGCAATGGGGATCTGAGGATTGTTGGTGAACCCCGCGGGATCAAACCGGCTGTGGCTGAACTTGTCGACCAGGACTCTCAACGGCACCCCGTACTGCAGGGCCATGGAAATGGATGTGGCTACCGTGTCCATGAGCCCGGAAACCACGGAACCCTGTTTGGCCATGACCACGAAGATCTCTCCCGGGGTGCCGTCGTCGTACATTCCCACCGTCAAGTACCCGTCGTGGCCGGCCACACTGAACTTGTGGGTGATGGCTTGGCGCTCGTCGGGCAGTCGGAGCCGAGCCGGCCGGGTTGACCCGTTCCCGCCTTCCTCCTTGATACTCGTATTCAGCGGCTGTGACCGCTTGGACCCGTCCCGATAGATGGCCAGAGCCTTGAGACCCAGTCGCCAGGCTTGAATGTAGGCTTCCTGAATTTGATCCACCGAGGCTTCCTCGGGCATGTTGACCGTCTTGGAAATGGCCCCCGAGAGGAAGGGTTGCACGGCCCCCATCATCTTCAAGTGACCCGAGTAGTGAATGGAGCGCGCTCCGTTCATGGGTTTGAAAGCACAGTCGAAGACCGGTAGGTCCTTCTCCTTCAGAAACGGCGCCCCTTCGATGGTTTCGTTCTCGTCGATGTACTTGATGATTTCGTTGATTTCTTCCCTGCCGTACCCCAGCCGCGTCAATGCCTCCGGAACGGTCTGATTGACGATCTTGAGCAGGCCGCCTCCGACCAGCTTCTTGTACTTCACCAGGGCGATGTCGGGCTCCACTCCGGTGGTGTCGCAATCCATCATGAATCCGATGGTCCCGGTCGGCGCCAGCACCGTGACCTGGGAATTCTTGTAGCCGTACCGCTCTCCCTGGCAAAGAGCATCGCTCCAACAGTCCTGGACGGCCTGGTAGAGATCCCGGGGCAGAGCTGAAGCGGGCAGATTGGCGGCGGCATCGCGGTGTTTGCGAATCACCCTCAGCATCGGCTCGCGATTCAGCGGGAACTTGGCGAAGGGCCCCAGATCGTGGGCAATCCTGGCGGAGGTGTGGTAGGCCTCTCCGTGCATGAGGGCCGTCACGGCGCCGGCGTAGGCGCGACCGGCATCGCTGTCGTAGGGAAGCCCCGATGACATGAGCAGGGCTCCCAGGTTGGCATAGCCCAGCCCCAGCGGCCTGAAGTGGTGGCTGTTTTCGGCAATGGCGGGGGTGGGATAGCTGGCGTTGTCGACGATGATCTCCTGTGCGGTGATCATTACGCCCACCGCGTGTTTGAACCGCTCGACATCCAGGCGGCCGTCTCCATTCCGGAACTTCATCAGGTTCAACGAAGCCAGGTTGCAGGCGGTGTCATCCAGGAACATGTATTCGCTGCAGGGGTTGGAGGCGTTGATACGATCGGTGCCGGCGCAGGTATGCCAGTCGTTGACCGTGG
>JAPPFQ010000088.1:0-1050 GCA_028875135.1 Acidobacteriota bacterium | reverse complement strand
GATCGCCGCAAACGTGGGAGGACTCCGCCATCATTTGAAGCAGGTCGCGAGCGCGGTGATTTTCAACGACGTCACCGGTGGTCACCGCTCGTGTGCTCCAATTGCGGTCTTCGACGGCTGCCTGCATGAACTCGTCGGTGACTCGTACGCTGTTGTTTGAATTCTGGAAGAAGACCGAACTGTAGGCAGGGCCGTTGAAGGAAGGATCGTATCCGGCCGAGATCAGCGCCCAGGCTTTCTTTTCCTCCTCCTCCTTGCACTTGATGAATTCCACGATGTCAGGATGCTCCGCGTTCAGGATGACCATCTTGGCCGCCCTGCGGGTCTTGCCACCCGACTTGATGACGCCGGCGAAGGCATCGTAGCCCTTCATGAAGGAGACCGGGCCTGATGCCTCCCCACCACCGGAAAGCAACTCCTTGGAGGAACGAATGGGGGAGAGATTGGTGCCGGTGCCGCTTCCCCACTTGAACAGCATGCCTTCCGTCTTGGCCAGGTCCAGAATGGCTTCCATGCGGTCTTCCACCGAGTTGATGAAGCAGGCCGAGCACTGGGGTTTGGGCTCGATGCCGCAATTGAACCAGACCGGGCTGTTGAACGCCGCCTTCTGGTCGACCAGAAGGTGGGTGAGCTCCGCCTTGAAGGTGTCGGCGTATTCCGGCGTGGCAAAATAGCCCCCGTCCTGCCCCCACCGGTGAATGGTGTCCACCACTCTGCCAATGAGCTGTCGGACGCTCTTCTCGCGGCCCCTGCCATCGGTGGATCGCCTGAAGTACTTGGACACCACCACGTTGGTCGCCAACATGGACCAGCTTTCGGGCACTTCCACGTCGGGTTGCTCGAAGATCACCTCTCCCTTTTCGTTGGTGATGCTTGCCTTGCGCTTTTCCCACTGAACCTGATCGAAGGGATGCACCCCCGGTTCGGTGTAAACCCGGTCGAATTGCAGGAGCCTGGTTTCTTCCGACGCACTGGTGGCTGCGGCCGTAGCCGGGCTCCCCGTCTTGGCGTTCAGTAGCATGGATAGTCTCCTTGATTCTCTATCAGGAC
>JAPPFQ010000238.1 GCA_028875135.1 Acidobacteriota bacterium | reverse complement strand
TGATGGCCTGGTGGGCCATGGCTTCGCAATTGGCGCTGGTGTCGAACCAGAGATTGTCGAGCCCGGTGAGGTGAGGGAGTCCCTCCAGGTTGTGGGCCGGCTGGAATCCCCGGGCCGAGTGGGCCAGAATCAGCTTCATGTTGGGGTAGGTGGTGCAGTAGCGGCGGATCCAGCGGATGTTGCCGGGATCGGCGCAGGCCCTGGACCTCACCATGTGCAGCATGATGGCCCAACCTTCCTGGTGAGCCATTCTGACGTGGGATTCCGGGAGGAAGTCGGGAATCTGAGCCTCCCAGGTCGGTTTGACCCCGGCGTAGACGTGGTAGCACTTGAGCCCGGCCAGCCCCAGCCGCCGCACCTCCTGCCGCAGCCACTCCGGGTCGGCCTCCGGTCCGGTCAGGAACAGACCCCGGTATTGGGGATTGCAGGCCACCTGCCGGCTGGTCCAGCGGTTGGCGGCCTCGAAGTGTTCCCGAGGGCAGATGCGGTGGAAGATGTTGGCGGCGCAGGCTCTTCCCGGATGCAGGGCCTGCAGCATTCGGGAGAACTCCCGGTAGTCTCCGTCCCTGGGCAGGGAGGCGATCCTGCGGCCGGGGTGCATGTTGTCGTGGCCCCAGACGTGGGCGTGGGCGTCGAAGACCCGGTCGGGCAGGAAGGATGCCAGTTCCCGTTCAAAGAAGTCGCGGTCTTCGGGTTGGATGATCGCCAAGGTTTTGCCGGGATTGCTCTGGTTGCTGCCGCCAACGACTCGATTGAGCCTGGGAGTCCGCTGAGAAATGCGGGGCAGGGATGATATCCTCATGCCTGCGCCGTTTCAACCCGTGCAACAAGCGGACTGGAAGGAAGCCAGTTCCGGCGGCGGATGTCGGTTCGAGGGAGGAGGTCCTATGAGATCCAATAGAGTGAACAGTTTGGTGGCGGGAGTGGCAGTCCTGGTTCTGGTACTGCCGGTGACGGGAATTTCCCAGGCGCTGCCGCTGGGCTCGGAGCGGCAGCTCTTTGTGGACCGGTATCTGATCGACCGCCTGGAAGGACTGGAGCTGAGACTCCAGCAACCCAGACCGGAAGGCATCGCCATCGAGTATGACCAGCCCTGGGAGGACAGGCTGGCCTTCTACACCACCGTTGTCAAGGATGGCGACATCTACCGGATGTACTACCGTTGCCGACTCACCAGGCCCCGGTTGACCTGCTATGCCGAGAGCCGGGACGGGATCCACTGGACCAAGCCCCACCTGGGGTTGGTGGAAGTGGACGGCTCCACCGCCAACAACGTCATCCTGCCCGTTGCAGGTCAGTTCTGCGCCTTCCTGGATGGTCGTCCCGGCGTGCCCCGGTCGGAACGCCTCAAGGCCAATGCGCGAGACGTCGGGACCCCGTACAGCCTGATGGGCTACGTTTCGGCAGACGGCGTTCGCTGGCGAAAGATCCGGGAAGCTCCCCTCGTCGACTATGCCATGGAAAACAACTTCGATTCGCAGAACGTCATGTTCTGGTCGGAGGCGGAACAGCGGTACGTGCTCTACGCCCGCCACATGGTGGAAGGCCGCCGAGCCACGGCCCGGGCCACCTCCAGGGACTTCCTCCAATGGAGTCCGCAGACGCTCATGAGCTACAGCGACACGGGCACCACCAGGCCCTCTCAGCACCTCTACACCAACCAGACCCAACCCTATTTTCGCGCCCCGCAGATCTATATCGCTCTCCCTGCCCGCATCCATTTCGGCCGGCGCCTGCTCACGCCGGAAGAACTGCAGTTCCTGGAGCTTCGCCACAACCGCATCAGCGGGGGCATGCGGGATGTCTCCGACTCCGTGCTTCTGTCGTCGCGCCCGGGTTCAACCCGCTACGACTTCACTTTCAAGGAGAGTTTCCTCAGACCCGGCCTCGGTCAGAGCAACTGGTCCACCCGCACCAACTACCCGGGCCTGGGGGTGGTGCAGACTGGCCCGGCGGAGATGTCTCTCTACGTGCAGCGCGACTACGGTCAGTCCACCGCCCATCTGCAACGGATGTCGCTGCGCCTGGATGGTTTTGCCTCGCTGCATGCTCCCTATCACGGGGGAGAGATGGTGACCAAGCCTATTACCTTCGAGGGGAGCCGGCTCGAGATCAACTACTCCACCAGCGCCGCCGGCAGCATTCGGGTGGAGATCCAGACCGCGGACGGGAAAACCATTCCGGGGTTCTCCCTGGCGGAGTGTCCGGAGATCATCGGAGACGAGATCTCCCGAATTGTGGCTTGGGGAAAGGTGCCGCCCCCGCTGAGCACCGGCCGGGACCCTGAAAGCACCAGAGCCGAGAGCAACCTCAGCTACCAGACCCCGATCGTGGCCTGGGAGGGCAGCCCGGATGTGACCCGCTTGGCGGGAAAGACGGTGCGCCTCCGTTTCGTGATGAAGGACGCCGACCTGTTTTCCTTCCGCTTTCGGGATTGACTTGCGGAAAGGACGGTGGTTTCGAAGGCGCGTACGGATCAACTCTTACCCCGGATGTCCAACAGCTTGTGCCGGTCGAGCAGGTCGACACCGGGCAGTTCCGCAGCATCCCAGCCTTCGAGCTCGAGCCGGTAGTCCAACCGCTGCGGTCGCGTGTCCAGACCCTGCTTCAACAGATCGTTGGCAGTATCCTGAAGAGTGCGCCCCTCGCGAGCTGCCTTCTCCTTGAGACGGCGGAGAAGACGGTCTTCAATGGATAGTGTTATCCGTTGCATATATCTACATTGTGTCAGATTTTGACATTTTGGGGACGGAGAAGCCGTGACAACGCCCCACAGATCCTTGCCCGACTGTCGGCGCTTGTCTTGCCTGCCGACTCAACCGGCGCCTCTTCCCACCGTATCGCTGGGACCGGTGAAACCGGGACCTCCGCCGGCCAGGTAGCCGTTGCTGGATCCGTTCTCGTCGGGGCTGACCCAGAAGGAGTAGAGCCTGCCGTGGGTCAGGTGAAAGCGAAAGCGGACGGGCCTGCCGGCCAGCCGGGAAAGATCGGCCGCCTCCTTCCAAACGACTTGGCTCAGGGTGCTGTCTCCGGTCACCGGCAGGCAGTTTTGCCTGGAATAGGGGGCGATCGGGACGCCTTGCGCGTCAAGGACCTCGGCTTGCAGTCGCCCCCGGGGGGCCTGCAGGTTGACGAACAGGCGACGGCCCTGGAAACGCAGCGGCCGGGTGGTGACCGCTCCCCCCGATTCCGGGGCGTCCAGTGAGGCGAAGCCGTCCCGCCGCAGGACGGCCAGACCGGTGCTGCCGCCCGCGTACATGTGGCCTCTCAGCTTGGGGGACTCCCCGGACCAGGCCCCGAAGTAGAAGTAGAGCTGGTCTCCCACCACCAGGCAGCAGCCCCCGGCCGAATGGAGGTAGGCCCGGTTCCAGGCGCCCTTGCGACGGGAAGGGGCGATGAAGGAACGCCGGTCGGGACGGTGCCAGTGGAATCCGTCTCGACTGAAGCCGAGGCAGAGCTCGGTGAGCTTGGGGAACCCGCCCTCCAGGCAAATCCGGTTGGGCGGTCCCCGGTGGATGGCCAGCAGGCCGATCATCAGGCTCTCGTATCCGGCCGCGTCCACGTTGTAGAGCTGGGTGGGATGGCCCAGGTCGGGCGCCGGCGGGTCCAGCTCATCGGCGCCGGCCCAGTGGTGGACGTCGCTCTCTTCCCAGGCGGCTCCCTCGACAAAGTCGGGATGTTCCCGGTACCCGCGCAGCCGGCTCAGTTTGGGCTCGAACTGGAAGGTGCGAATGCTGTAAACCCAGACTTTGCGGAAGGGGTTGTAGAAAAAAGTGGTGTTGTCGCCGCAGGGCCCGGTGGGTCTGGGCTCGCCCCAATGAATGCCGTCGGCCGAGGTATAGACCTCTCCCCTCCGGAAGTTGTCCGGGCCCCTGAAGAAGGCGAACATCTTGAATCGCTGCTGCCGGTCGGAAGTCTCCTGGTCCAGCCAGATTCCCACTCCGTCCCGTTCGTATCCCTTTCCCCGAACCAGGACCCTGTTGGTGCCCCGTTCCACGTCCAGGCGCGGGCGGTTCCAGTGAATCCCGTCCCGGCTGGTAGCGTAGGCGATGCCGTCGAACCAGCCGGCGTGGTACCACATCTTGAACAACCGGTCCTCGGGGTCGTAAAACACGCCGTCGTTGAAGGGACAGGCCACCGGCTGCAGGCCCCCGTTCAATTCCAGGGCGGTCTCCGGCTTCAGGACCGGGTTCTCCGGGTGCAGGCGAGCCGTGTGATAGGAGCGCTTGAGGGTGCTCTCGGAGATGAGGAAGTCGTCCACGAACAGTTGCCGCCCCCGGTCAATGGGAATGACTTGGGGAGTGTCCGCCAGGTAGGGAGGCGCGACCGGGGTGCGGAAGTCTTCCTGCGGGTAGCGGGGAGGCCAGGGATCGGGGAGCCGGATGCCGTTGTAGAGAGTTTCATGGCCGGCGCTCTCCTGGAGACGTGGCCGGCCCGAGGCCGTCAGCCGAGGGGATGAAGCAGGCGCCGCCAGCCGAGCAAGCGCCAGGCCGCCGGTGAGTCCGGTGAGCTGTTTCAGGAATCTTCGGCGGTTCAAGAGCGTGCTCCTGCCGTGGCTGTCGGATTCATTGAAGAGAAAGCCTGACGGACCCGCAATATCGAAAAACGAGTGAATAGTGGCCAGTGGTTAGCCCCGCCTCGGCCCTGCCGTGCGGATCATACGAGAGTGAAACAGGGGGATTCCGAGCAATGAGCTCAACCAATCGATCACAATACCAGCCACTGACCACTGATCACTAACCACTAACCACTTTTCACTTGGCCGCGCTGCCGTCCCGGACGACGGGGCGTCTCATGAGAGGCGAAGCAGGGGCGTTTCAGGTCAGACATCCAGCAGGTACAGGGTCGCCTGGCTGAGCCGCTGGGAAGTGCTCGGCCGAAGAGCCTCGCGCTGGTCGGTCTGCTGGGGCTGATCCCTTCGGCAGAAATAGGCGGTGAGGGACCGCCGCGGCGCATCGGTTCGGTTCTTGACGCCGCTGTGCCAGGTGTGTCCGGTGAAGACCACCACCGTGCCCGCGGTTCCGGTGACGCAGATTTCCCCGGGGTGCGGCTGCTGCATGTCTTCCATCTCATCCTCGGGGAAGGTCAATCCCAGGTGGGACCCCGGCACAATCCGGGTCGCGCCGTTGTCGGGGGTGAAGTCGTCCAGCATCCAGAGGGTATTGCAGGAAAAGTGGTCGCTGGGTTGCTTGCGGTCCCGCCACCAGGCGGGGTGCCAGTCGGGGTGAAGGTCCTGGTGTCCGCCCTCGGGGAGCACCGCCCGGGAACAGAGAGAAGAGAGCCGAAACCCCTTGGGCAGGACGCGGTCCACGGCTGCCAGAATCCTCGGATGGCTGATACAGATGTCGAAGACGGGGTCCTTGTTGACCAGGTCCAGCACCACGACCGTGCCGTGCTGAAAGCCCTCTTCCACCAGCCCGCTGTTTTCCTCCTGCTCGGCCAACGCCGCCAGGTGATCGTTGAAGGTCCGGACCTGGCTCCGGGTCAGGATATCCGGAAAGACGAGGTATCCGTTCTCGTCCAGAAAGGATTGTTCCTCGGCCGAAAGCAGGTCTTCCTCGACTCCCATCTGATCCAGAGCCGCGCGCATATTCATTTCCGGTCAGCCTCCAGTTGCGCTTCTCACCGGTACGAAGTCCTGTCGCCGGCCAATCGGTACCTTGGGCGGTGCGGGATGGCAACGGCAATGGACTGTCAACTCAACTCCCATCAATTCTAACTCCAGGGTACCGGGTTCTCGCGACAGAATCCTGCATCCACGAGTCACGTTTCAGCCAGCAGCAGGAGCAGGAAAATGATCCCGTTGATGGCGTGCGAGGTAAAACACAGCACACAGCGTATCCGGGTCAGGTAGAGCAGGGAGTAACTGAGAAAGATGCCCAACAACACGGTGAGCAAGCCGGCCGAAAGAAACAGCCAAATGTAGGGCTCCAGGAAAATCAGATCGGCGAAGACCGCTACCAGGATGGCAAGGTAAAAGAGCTGGCCAAGCAGCGAATTGGGGAGCCCGAAAACACGGGCCCTGGGGGAATAAATCACGCGGCTGCAAGTCTGCTCTCCCATGCGGCAGAAGGAGGGGATCCACTCTTCCGTGGGGTCGATCCAGCCGTATGCAACGGCCGTAAAGTAGCTGGAAATCGTCAGGCCGACGGCGGCCAGCAGGATGAGCGCAAACGAAACCAAGGGATGCTCTCCGGAGAGATGGTAGCGGAGCCATCGCGCCGCGAGGCTCGGGAGACGTGGGTGAGAACCGGGAAATGGACCGCCGTTTACCTTGAAACCGCCGTTTCAGCCCGATTCCGGCGCCGGCAGCGGGCCGAAAGCCCTCGACCAGCCTCCGCTCCTGTCCTCCCGACTCTAGAGCAGACCCACGGCGTGCAGGAAAACCAGCAGGATGGCGACCGGAACCGGAAACTTCAGCAGGAACACCCAACCCTGGTAGAACAGGCGCAGCCGGCTGCCCGAGAGGAACTCCTCCTGGCGTAGCCGCCGGTCCATGCGCCAGGCCGTAAACAGCGCTATCCCCAGTCCTCCCAGCGGAAGCATCCAGTTGGTGACCAGGTAGTCCAGGCTGTCGAACCAGTTCTTGCCCACCAGTCCCTCCATGCCCGAGCCGAACAGGCCGGTCCCCCCGCTGAGCGCTGCCGGCAGCCCCAAGACGGCAATGGCCAATCCCGCCGCCACCGCTGCCCGGTGGCGCTTCCACCCTCGCTGGTCGATGAAGTAGGAGGTGGCGACCTCCAGCATGGATATGGCGCTGGTCAGGGCGGCAAAGACCAGGAGGCCAAAGAATAGGGTGGCCAGAAAAGTCGTTCCCGGCATTTGGCTCAGGGCGATGGGCACGCTGATGAACACCAGTCCCGGGCCCGCCGCCGGCTCCATGCCGTAGCTGAAAATGATGGGGAAGAGCATCAGCGAGGCCACCAGGGCGATGCAGGTGTCGAGGGCGGAGATGGTGACGGAGGCCCCCACGACGTCGTCCCGGCGGCGCAGGTAGCTGCCGTAGGTCAGCATGGCGCCCATTCCCAGGCTGAGGCTGAAGAAGGCCTGGCCCAGGGCTTCCAGGGCCCCGCCGGCCGTGAACTTGTCCTGGTGAAAGCCGAACAGGAACTGGAACGCCTTTCCGAATCCATCCAGCGTCAGGGAGTTGATCAGCAGCACCAGCATCATGATCAGCAGGGCCGGCATCAGGATTCGCGACCAGCGTTCGACTCCCTTGGAGACGCCTCCATAGATCACCGCAATGGTCAAGCCCATGAAGACCAGGTGCCAGAAGAGATTCGCCCCGGCCGACGCGTGCAGGCTTCCGAAAAGGGGAGCCACGTTGTCCGGCCCCAACCCCGCCAATTGGCCGCTGATGGAGAGCCAGGCGTAGTGGAGAGACCAGCCGGCCACCACGCTGTAGAAGGAGAGGAGAACAAAGGACGACAACACCGACAGCCATCCCATCCCTACCCATGGACTTCGGGGGCCGGCCAGAGACTTGAAGGCTCCCACCGGTGAGTTCTGGGTGGACCGCCCGATAAGGATCTCGGCGATCATGACCGGCAGGCCGACCAGAAGCACACAGGCCAGGTAGATGAGGACGAAGATGCCTCCGCCGTTCTCACCGGTCACATAGGGAAACTTCCAGATGTTGCCCAGCCCCACCGCCGAACCGGCGGCCGCCAGGATGAAGCCGATCCTGGATCCCCAATGGCTTCGCTTGCTCACGGGTGCTTCCATAGGTAACCCTTCGATCCTGGTCCACAAGGCTTGTCGGACGTCGGGCGGAAACCAACGCAACCACGGTCAGGCCCCCGGTCCGGCAAACAGGCGACACAATAGCACAAATATCCTGTCAGCGAACGTGGCCGTTGGAACCGGCCCGCTTGGCGGCGACTCCGGTTCGGCGCAGGCGAGGAAGATTTTCGTTGAAGTAGGCGATGAGGATCGCCACCCTCTCGGTTTCGCTGCGCCCTTCGAGAACCCTCTGCTTGACAGTCTTCGGCAGCGGGAATCCGCCGGCGATCTGAAAACTCAATCCCTGGTAGCCTGGCGAGACCCCCACTTTTTCGGCCTCGCTCCGCTTCAGGTTGCGGGCGGTCTCCCGAAAGAGCTCCAGCAACTGCTCGACTGCCTTCCGGTCGGGAGATTGGGCCCCGTCCCTGTCGGCAAAAGGCTCCGACCAGCCTCGCAGATAGGAAGCCGAAGTGTCGAAATGCAGAATCTCGAAGCGGTCGCCGCCCTGGGTCAGCAGATCCATTCTGCCGTCGTCGTATTTCTTGAGAACCTTGAGGATTCCGGCCCTGCAGCCGACCCTCGCGGTGGTCCCATCGTGAGCGT
>JAPPFQ010000437.1:747-8340 GCA_028875135.1 Acidobacteriota bacterium | reverse complement strand
GCCAGGATCCGGGCGCTCCGCCCCGAGGCTCTGCTGGAGGGAGAAAAGGCCCTGCTCCGCCAGGCCAGGAGCTGGATGCCCCGGCTTCCCTTCCAGGCGGCGGACATTCTGCTGGTGGACGAAATCGGCAAGAACATCAGCGGTTCGGGGCTTGACCTGAACGTGGTGGGCCGCAAGCACCTGTGGCACAGCCCGGCGGAGAACGAGGTCCCCAAGATCCGGATCATCGCGGTACGAGACTTGAGCTCCCTGACGCACGGCAGCGCCGTGGGCATCGGAACGGTCGAGTTCTGCCGGCGTCGGGCGCTGGAAAAGATGGACGTGGACATGACCCGGGTCAATGCCCTGACCGGAGGGTTCACCATGGAGGCCATGATTCCCCTGGACTATCCCAGCGACCGCGAAATGCTCCGGGTGATGCTGTCCCAGATCGGTCTCACCGAGCCGCTCGACGCCAGGCTGCTCTGGATTCGCAACACCATGGCCCTGGCCGAGGTCGAATGTTCGGCCGCCTACCTCGTGGGAGCCCGCGGTCGCAAGGATCTCGCCATTCTCACCGACCCGCGCCCCCTTTCCTTCGACGTGGAGGGAAACCTGGACGACAGCCACATGCAGGCCGGCAGCCGGCTCCCGGCGGTTGCCCGGTCAGGGTAGGCAGCGGCCGGTTGGAAGTTTTCAAATATCGACTATACTGAAAAAAGTTCCTTGGGGACCGGTGAGCCAAACCAGGAGGACGGGGAACCTGCCGTCATGGCAGTCGGCATCCAATAGGGAGACACCATGGACTGGCCAAACTGGACGACCACTCTGGAAATCGTTTCCGGACGGGTCGCCGAGATGTTGCCGACACTGCTGGCGGTCATCGGGCTGATCATCCTGGGCTGGGTGGCGGCGCGGATTTGCCGTGCGGTCGCCGGCAAGGTTCTCGCCAAGGCGGTCGACCGGTTGCAGGACCGCCTGACAAAAAGAGGATTCCTGCGGGCATCGGGCCTGCTGCTGGCCTCGCCGGCGGTAATTTCCAGAATCCTCTACTGGGCCATCCTCCTGTTTTTCCTGGCGGCGGCGCTGGAAAAACTGCAACTGCCGATTGTCACCAACCTGCTTCAGAACATGGCCTACTTCCTGCCGAAAGTCATGCTGGCGGTTGCGGTCCTCTTTATCGGAGCCGGCGCGGGCAGCCTGGCCCACCACTGGATCTCGGACATTGCCGTCAGAGTGGGCATCGAACACGCCCAGGTTCTGGGGCGCATGGCCCAGGCCAGCATCGTTGCACTGGCAGTCATCGTGGGCATCCAGCAGGTCGGTCTGGAGGGCCGGCTCTTCATTGCCATGGCTACCGTGACTTTGGGTTCGACCCTGGGGGGCATGGCGCTGGCCTTCGCCCTGGGGGCAGGCCCGGTGGTCACCAACATCATGGCGTCCTACTACGCGTCCAAGACCCTTTCCGCCGGAGATACCGTTCGGATCGCCGGCATCGAAGGCACCGTCCGAGAAATTACCTCGACGTCGATCGTCATCGACGCAGCCGAAGACCGAGTCTATCTCCCTGCAAGGAAATACTGCGATGAGGTCAGCGTTTTGATCGGGGCCAACCGGTGAGCACCGCCCTGTGCAATCTGGCCCTCGTCCACCTGAACCGCCACCCCGACCGGTCGGCCCGGATCCTGGAAAGCCGTCCGCCGGCTGCGGTGGCCGAGGTGCTCCTGCAGGCTCCGCCCGCCGGTTCGGCCGCCGTACTGGCGCGCCTGGAGCCCCGGTTCGCGAGCACCTGCCTCGAATGCTTCCCGGCCGAGACCCGCCGCCTGGTTCTGTCCGAGCTGCCGGTCCCGGCTGCCGCGGCCGTGCTGCGTCTGCTGCCTCAGGCGGTCAGCGACGACTGGGTGGCCGGTCTTCCCGACTCCACGCGACAAGTCATCCACAGGGCTGTCCGGCGAGCGCCGCACTCTGCGGGGGCTCTGGCGAACGACAGGGTGCCTGTCCTGTTTGAAGACTGGACTGTGGCGCAGGCCACCGCCTACCTTTGCAAGCGGGCAGAATCGGTCGCCGCGTCCCTGGTGGTGGTTGACCGGTCCCGGCGCGTGGTCGGCACGGTGGACCCCGGCAGGCTGCTTTGCGCCCCCGGGGAATCTACCGTGGGGGCATTGCCTCCGGAGGCCGCGCGCACCGTGCCGGAAGCAGTCCCTGTCTCGGCGCTGGCCGGTGAGAGGTGGCGTCGCGCAGCCATCCTGGCGGTTGTCGATTCTTCGGGAGCGTTCAGCGGGGTCCTGACCGCAGACATGCTCCAGTCCGGGGCCAACTCCACGTCTCTGCCCCCGGCGGCAAGCCTGGCAGCCGCTCTCGGGGAACTCTACTGGCTCGGTCTGTGGAGGATCGTGGAAGGCTTCAGCGTTGCCCCCCTGACGGCCCGCAGGATGAGAAACAGTGTCCATGGCAAGCGCCAACTCTGAAATCGAACGGCTTCTCGCAGACGATTTCTTCAAGCGTTACCCGGGCGAGGCAGCCGACTACCTCGTATCCATATCGAGCCGGGAGGCGGGCGATATCCTTTCCCGAATCGCCCCCCGCATCTGCTCCCAGGCGTTCGGCAGGTTGCCGGGAACCATTGCGCTCGACATCCTTTCCGAGACCGAACCCGCCACTGCCGGCGCTCTGCTGCCTTATCTGGCGCCGGTCCAGGCAGTGGCGCTGCTGGACGGGCTGGGGCCGTCCCGCCGGGAGGTGGTGCTCAGGCACATGTCCGCCGTGGAAGCCGCGGAACTGCGCAGGCTGCTGGACTATCCGCCCGAGAGCGCCGGCAGGCTCAGAGACCCCAGGATCGCCGTGTTCGGCGCCACGACCAGTGTCCGCGACGCCCTGGAAAGAATGCGGGCCACCCACCGCGGCAGGAGCATTTTCAATCTGTTCGTGGTGGACGGAGCCGGTCGGCTGGTTGGGGCCGTTCCTCTGTTCCAGGCGGCTCTGGCCGACCCGGAAGCCACGCTGGACTCCCTCGTCCAGGGGCCGCCCGCCAGGGTGTCCGCCTTCGCTACCCGGGCCGAGGTGGTCGAGGTCATGCACCGAAGCAAGTTGACCAGCTTGGCCGTGGTGGGCAACGGCGAGGCACCGATCGGCGTCCTGCAACTGAACCAGCTCATGCCGGAATTCGAGGAGGAATACAGCGCCGACCTGGTCAGCGTTACCGGCGCCGGAAGAGACGAAGGGGCTCTCTCCAGCGCCGGATTCGCCGTACGCAAGCGCCTGCCCTGGCTGCTGATCAACCTGGGCACGGCCTTTCTGGCCGCCGCCGTGGTGGGACTGTTCGAGAACACCATCGCCAGGTTCACCGCTCTTGCCGTGCTGCTGCCGGTGGTTGCCGGCCAGTCGGGAAACTCGGGCAGCCAGGCGCTGGCCGTGGTGCTTCGTGGGCTGGCGCTTCGCGAGATCACCCTGCACTACTGGCCCAGAGTTGCCGTCAAGGAGCTCACGGCGGGAGTGCTCAACGGAATCGGAGTGGGAGTGGTCACCTGCGCCGGCGTCTACCTCTGGAGCCGGTCGGTGGGGCTGGTGCTGGTCATCGGGGCTGCCATGGTCCTCTCCATGGCCATGGCCGGCCTTGCCGGAGCCGTCATCCCCATACTGCTGACGGCGCTGGGCAAGGATCCGGCCCAGTCCTCCTCCATCCTGCTGACGACCGTGACCGACGTGGTCGGCTTTTTCAGCTTTCTCGGGTTGGCCACCCTGCTTTCCACCCTCATTTGAGCGGGAAGGGAAAGGGAAGGAGTTTCAATGACAGTGCTGCTTGTCGCCGCGGGCCTGACGGTGATGGTGTCCTGCGTCTGCTCGCTGTTCGAGTCCATCCTCTATTCGACCCGGGTGGGCGCGCTCGAGGCCGAGAAGGCCGAAGGCAGCCATTCCAGGCTGGCGGAGCGCTTCATGGCAATGAAATCCAACATCGCCGAGCCCACCTCGGCCATCCTGGTGTTGAACACGATCGCCAACACCGCCGGCGCCACCCTTTGCGGCATGTATGCCACCCAGGTGCTGGGGTCCTCCATGGTGCCGGTGGTGTCTGCCGTCCTGACGGTGGCGATCCTGTTCATCGGCGAGATCCTCCCCAAGACCTACGGAGCCACCCACTGGAGAACCATCTGGCACTTCATTGTCTGGCCTCTGGCAGTCATGCAGAAGGGACTCTCCCCGATCATCAAGGTGACCCAGGGATTCGCCAACTTCTTCACCGGAAGCTACAGCACGCCGCCCATCACGGAGGACGAAATCCAGGCCTCCATCCGGCTGGGACGCAAGGCAGGCGAACTCTCCCGAAACGAGATCCAGCTTCTGGACGCCGTATTTCACTTCGACGAGATGTCGGTGCGCCAGATCATGGTGCCGCGCAGGGACGTGGTGTTTCTGGACGCAAGCTGGCCGCTCAAGAAGTGCCTGGAAGTCGCGAAAGAGACACGTCACACGCGGTTTCCCTTGTGCCGCGGATCCCTGGACGACGCCTTGGGCCTCATCCACATCAAGGACCTGCTGGGCGTGAGCGACGAGGCCGACTTCAAGCTGGTGTCCGTGGTCAGGCCCTTGCAGCACGTTCCGGAAACCCTGGCGATCAGCCGGCTCCTGCGTGACATGCAGCGCACCCACCGGCACATGGCCCTGGTGGACGACGAATACGGCGCGGTGGCCGGCATGGTCACCATGGAGAACCTGGTCGAACAGATCGTCGGGGCGGTTCAGGACGAGTTCGATTCCGAAGACCCCGATGTTCTGTCTGAGGGCCGCTGGACCTACAAGGTGAAGGGTCAACTGCCGCTGGCGCGGGTGAACCGGGAATGCGGTCTGGATCTGTATTCGGCAGATGTCGAAACGCTTTCGGGCCTGTTGGCCAGCCGCCTGGGCCGGCTGCTGCAGCAGGGCGACCGCGTGCAGCTTCGCGGCGCCACGGCTGAAGTGGTTGAGGAAAAAAACGGAAGGGCCGATGTCGTCAGGATTCATATGGCCCGGGACCAGGATGCCGAGGAGTGAAATAGTCCTCTGGTGCAGCCCCGCAGTTCGCCCCCGGCGTCCAGGGGGGCTCCGTGGTCAACAGCGAGCATCGCAGGGGCAGCAGGCCCCGGGCCGCCCGCTTATCGGAGAGTGCAACCATGAAGATCGCCGTCGTCTACAATCGCGACAGCAAGAGCGTCATCAACCTGTTCGGCATGCCCAATCGCGAGAAGATCGGCATGAAGACCATCCGGCGGCTCACCAATGCCCTGCGCAAGGGGGGCCACGAGGTCATCGCCCTGGAGGGGGACAAGGATCTCATCGACCACCTGGAGGATTTCATGCCGCGTGTCGTTCACGGCGAGCGTCCCGGGATGGTGTTCAACGTCTCTTACGGCCTGCAGGGGCAGGCCCGCTACACCCACATTCCCAGCATTCTGGAAATGGTGGGCATCCCCTACGTCGCCTCGGGGCCGCTGGGGCACTCGCTGGCTCTGGACAAGGTGGTCACCAAGATGATCCTGCGCCAGAACAACATCCCCACGCCCGACTTTGCGGTTCTGCAGAGACCCGACATGCCGCTGCCGCCCGACCTCCGCTACCCCATGATCGTCAAGCCCAAGAACGAGGCGGTCTCCTTCGGCCTCAAGGTGGTCCAAAACGAGGATGAGCTGCGGGAAGCGGCCAGAGTGATCTTCGACGAATTCCACCAGGCCGTGCTGGCCGAGCAGTTCATCGAAGGCAGAGAGGTCAACGTCGGCCTGCTGGGCAACAACCCGCCCGAGGCCTTCCCGCCGGTGGAACTGGTCTTCGGAGAAGGAGCCCCCGCCATCTACACCTACGAGGACAAGACCGGACGAAGCGGCAGAACCATCTCTCACGCCTGCCCGGCGCCCATCGGAGAGGCGTTGACGGCCAAGGCGATAGAGGTCGCCAGGAAGTCCTTCGACTGCCTGGGCATCTACGATTGCGCCCGGGTCGACATGCGCCTGGACGGGGAGGGACGCCTCTATGTGCTGGAGGTCAACAGCCTGCCCAGCCTGGGCGAACACGGTTCCTACCTGGTGGGGGCCGCCCACGTCGGGCTGGACTTCGCGGCCTTTGTCAACCGCCTGGTCGAGGTCGCCAGCTCCCGCTATTTCGGCACGCCCTCGCCGCCGCTGCTGGACAAGAAAGCGGCCGACCCCCGATCCCATGTCCTTTCCTACATCACTCAACGCCGCGCCCAGATCGAAAGGGACCTGCGAGAGTGGGTGGACCTGCCCAGCCGCACCAACGATCCGATCGGAGTTCAGCAGGCCGTGGAGAAAGTCGGCCGGGTCTTCGACAGCTTGAGAATGAAACCGGTCCCCGACCTTTCGGATGACCCGGAGGTGTTCACCTGGGAGACGGCGAGAGGTCTGGAGGGAGGCCTGCTGCTGGTGGCGCATGCCGACGTCCCCATGGACTTGAGAACTGCCCACCAGTCCTTTCGCCGGGAGCCGGAGTGGCTCTACGGAGAGGGCATCGGCACCTCCCGGGCGCCTCTGGTCATGCTGGAGTATGTGCTGCGATCCCTGCACAGCATTCGACGCCTGCGCCGCCTGCCGCTGGGGGTCTGCCTCTACACGGACGAGGGCCGGGACGCCCAGGTGAGCCGGGAAAAAATCCGGGCGGCCGCGGCCAGGGCCAGACGGGTCATCGTGCTGCGCCCGGGGACTCGGGGCGAGGGTGTCATCGTGCGTCGCCGGGGCAACCGCAAGTTCCGCCTTCGAGTCGTCGGAGAGGGCCCCTTCCCGGGTCGGGGCGTGCAGGACCGGGCCACCTTGCGCTGGGCCTGCCAGAAGCTGGAGGCTCTCTCCCAGCTCAACTCGGCCAGGGAACGGGTGTCTCTCTCCACTCTGGACGTGCGGACCGAGCGGCATCCAATGCGCCTGCCCCACCGGGTAACCGCCCATCTGCTGATGACCTACCCCGATCCCAGGACGGCCGACCGGGTGGAGGCCGACATGCGGTCCATCCTGGGCCGCGGAGGCGCCAAGTGGGAGCTGGCAGTGGAATCCGATCGCCCTCCCCTGAGGGAAAGGCCCATCAACAACCGCTTTCTGAAGTCCGTCGCCGAGATTGCCCTGGACCAGAAAGTGGTCCTGAAGAAAGACAGCTCGAGCTGGGCCTCGGTGGCCGGCCTGGTCCCGCCCAAGGTGGCCTGCCTTTGCGGCGTCAGTCCGGTGGCCCGTGACCGCGGAACTCCACAGGAGTCCATCCAGCGCATCAGCCTGATCCAGCGGACACTCGTTCTGGCCGAGCTCCTGGCCGTCAACCTGGAGGATTGAGTCCCATGACAACTGAACCCGCCCGAATCAAGGTTCAGCGGCGCCGCGCCGCGCCGGCCGGTCTGCACCCCGACCCCGAAACCGACCTGACCAACTTCACCAGGCTGCCCAGCCACAACGCCCAGCGGCTGGCGGTGTCCGGGGGGGGCATGGTGTCCACCGCTCACTACGAGGCCACGGCCGCCGGCGCCGCCATGCTGGAGGCCGGCGGCAACGCCGTCGATGCCGCCGTGGCTGCCGCCTTCGCCCTGGGGGTGTGCGAACCGGCCGCCTCGGGCCTGGGCGGACAAACCATGATGCTCATCCACCATGC
>JAPPFQ010000437.1:0-737 GCA_028875135.1 Acidobacteriota bacterium | reverse complement strand
CTCGGGGCGCACCATGGCCCTGGACGGCTCCTCCCGAGCTCCCAACCGCGCCAACCGGGAAGTCTTCCGGGATCTGCGGATCGAGCGCCGGCGCGGCTACCGGGCGGTCACCGTTCCCAGCACGCCGGCAACCCTGAACTACGCCCTGCAGCACTACGGGAAACTCAGCCTTTCCCAGGTGCTGGAGCCCGCCTGCAGGCTGGCCGATAACGGCTACCGTGTCAGCCTGCTCCAGTATCAGCTTACCCGCAGGGAGCGCAAGTTTCTGCGCCAGGGCACGGCCGCCCCCTTCTTTCTGAGGGACGGAATCCATACCTACCGCCCGGGAGCGGTGTTTCGCCAACCGACCCTGGCCAGGACCTTGCAACGCCTGGCGCGTCAGGGAATCGAGGACTTCTACACCGGTGAGATCGGACGGCTCATCGAAGAGGACATGATCCGAAACCAGGGGCTGATCCGAAGGGACGACCTGGCCCAGATCCCGGTCCCCATCGAGCGGCGTCCGGTGACCGGCCGCTTTCGTGGGCACCGGGTCTTCACCATGCCCCCGCCCGGCGCGGGCCGGACCTTGATCGAGATGCTCAACGTGCACCAGCAATTTCCCCAGGAGTTCCCCGACCTGGAGACCCCGCGAGGCGCTCTCTACCTGGCGGAAACCATACGGCGGGCCTTCCTGGACCGGCAGGACCGCCCCTTCGACGCCAACTTCTACAGCCAGGTGTCGGGAACGCGGATGC
>JAPPFQ010000607.1 GCA_028875135.1 Acidobacteriota bacterium | reverse complement strand
GGTGAGCTCCAGGTCGATCTTGCGCTCCGCCAGCCGCGCCCTGAGCCGCTCCAGTTGAAGATCGACAATCCGG
The DNA here is from genome assembly GCA_028875135.1 of Acidobacteriota bacterium. Taxonomy (GTDB): domain Bacteria; phylum Acidobacteriota; class Terriglobia; order Versatilivoradales; family Versatilivoraceae; genus Versatilivorator. The sequence continues at coordinate 8,277 of JAPPFQ010000607.1, read as the reverse complement.
CTGATTTCCTCGCGTCCCAGGGCATTGAAGATGATGATGTCATCGATGCGGTTCAGAAACTCCGGCTTGAAGGAGGCGCGCAGCACTTCGAATACTTGAGTCTGAATCTCCTTGGGGTCCCGCCCGGTCATCTCCTGAATGGTCGATCCGGCCAGATTGGAGGTCATGACGATCAGCGCATTCCTGAAGTCTACCGTTCGCCCCTTCCCGTCTGTCAAGCGTCCGTCTTCCAGGATCTGAAGCAGCAGATTGAAGACCTCCGGGTGGGCTTTCTCGATCTCGTCGAACAGGATCACCGAATAGGGTCTTCGCTTGACGGCCTCGGTCAGGAATCCCCCCTCCTCGTAGCCCACGTAGCCTGGCGGCGCGCCAATGAGCCGCGCCACCGAATGCTTCTCCATGAACTCCGACATGTCCAGACGCACCATGGCCTTCTGGCTGTCGAACAGAAACTCGGCCAGCGCTCGCGCCAATTCCGTCTTGCCCACTCCGGTAGGGCCCAGAAAAATGAAGGACCCGATGGGCCGGTCCCGGTCCTGCAGTCCGGCACGGCTCCTGCGAATCGCGTTGGACACCGAGGCCAGGGCCTTTTCCTGACCGATGACCCGGCGGCCCAGCCTCTCTTCCATGTGGACGAGCTTGCCGACCTCTCCTTCCAGCATCCTGGCCACCGGAATACCGGTCCACTTGGAAACCACCTGGGCGATGTCTTCCTCATCGACCTCTTCCTTGAGCATCCGACTGGAATGCTGCAACTGTTCAAGCTCAAGATTGGCGGCATCCAGCTCCCTCTGCAGATCGACCAGAGACCCGTAGCGGATTTCCGCGACCCTGCCCAGGTCGCCGGCCCGCTCCTGCTTCTGCTCCTCGATTCGCGCCTGCTCGATTCTCTCCTTCAGGTTCCGGATTCCGGAGATCAGGGCGCGCTCGTTCTGCCAGCGGGCCTTCTTTTCGGCCGAGGTCTCCTTGAGGTTGGCCAGCTCACGTTCCAGGGAGGCCAGCCGCTCCTTCGAGGCCTGGTCCTCTTCTTTCTTGAGGGCTTGCCGCTCGATTTCCAGTTGGCGAATCCGGCGCTCCACTTCGTCGATCTCGACGGGCAGGGAGTCGATCTCCATCCTCAGGGAGGCCGCCGACTCGTCCACCAGGTCGATGGCCTTGTCGGGCAGAAAGCGGTCGCTGATATATCGGTCGGAGAGGGTCGCCGCGGCCACGATGGCTGAATCCTTGATCCGGACTCCGTGGTGCACTTCATAGCGCTCCTTGAGGCCGCGCAAGATTCCAATGGTGTCGGCGACGGTGGGTTCCCCCACGAACACTTGCTGAAACCGCCGTTCCAGGGCGGCGTCCTTCTCGATGTACTTCTTGTATTCGTTCAAAGTGGTGGCGCCGATACAGCGCAGTTCCCCCCGGGCCAGGGCCGGCTTCAGCATGTTGGAAGCATCCACGGCCCCCTCGGCGGCGCCGGCGCCGACCAGCGTGTGCAGTTCATCGATAAACAGGACCACCTGCCCCTGGGCTTCCGTGACCTCCCGCAGCAACGCCTTCAATCGATCCTCGAACTCCCCCCGATACTTGGCTCCGGCGATCATGGCGCCCAGGTCCAGGGCGACCAGTCGCTTGTGCTTGAGGCTCTCGGGAACGTCCCCGGCCACGATACGCTGGGCCAGGCCTTCGACAATGGCCGTCTTGCCCACCCCCGGTTCGCCCATCAGGACAGGATTGTTCTTGGTCCGCCGGGACAGGACCTGAATCACCCTGCGGACCTCTTCGTCCCGGCCGATGACCGGATCCAGCTTGCCCTTTCTCGCCAGATCGGTGAGGTCGCGGGCATAGCGCTGCAGCGTTTGGTACTTGTCCTCGGGATTGGCGTCGGTGACCCGCTGTGAGCCCCGAATATCCACCAGGGCATGCAGGATATCGTCGGAACTGACGCCCAGGTCAGCCAGGACGCCGTGCGCGGCCGACCCTTTGGCATCGGCCAGGGCCAGCAGCAGGTGCTCGGTGCTGACATACTCGTCCTTGAGCCGGTCTGCCTGACGAAAGGCGGCTTCCAGGACGGTGTTGAGCGCGCCGGAAATCGACCGGTTGACAACGCCCTGGACTCTGGGCAGCCTGGCCAGGGCTTTCTCTATCTCCCCGGACAGCGCTTCCCGGCCAACCCCCAACTTGCCCAGGACCGGAGGAATGACTCCTTCGGCCTGATCCAGGAGAACCCGCAGCAGGTGCTCCGGTTCGACTTGGGGATGGGCATGCTCACCGGCCAGCCGTTCCGATTCAACCAGGGCTTCCTGTGCCTTCAATGTCAGCTTGTCATGGCGCATTGGCGTCTTCCTGTTGCGGTTTCCGCTACAGGCAATTCATAAGATCGGCTCAGGTGCTTGTCAAAAAGCCTCCACCGGCCACGGACCTGCGACTACCCGGTCCTTCCATCCGACGGTGAATCCTTTCGGGAGGTCTCATTGAAATCATTACGGAGGAAGGGGCCGCCGCAGAGCGAGGAGTGGAACTCAACGGGGAATTTCTTGGAGGGACCGGTTGCGAAGGCCTCGGGCAACCGGCAAACCGCGGGAGTCATTCTCCCTTTACTCCTCTACTTTGGCCTCATCGACCAGCATGATCGGGATGTCATCCCTGACGGGATAAACCCGATGGCACCGGGGACATTTCAGACCGTCGCCGTCGGGGGTCGCAACGACCGATTCCTTGCAGAGGGGACAGACCAGGATTTCCAGAAGCTCGGGGCTAACGGGCATGGATTGCTCCTCCTGCAGCCACCCGGCAGACAGGCCCGACCGCTTGTCGACCCCTCTCGTCCAGTCCAGGCCACGGACAGTCGGCTTGCCGGCAGGCATTCCCCCGGGGGGCGATGGCAGCGTCTTTTCTACTCGCTCTTTTCCAGGAGGTCTTCGACCTTGAAGTCGAGGTCCTCGAGAACCTTCTTGTCCACCTTGTACAGGGTCGGGTCGGCGTTGGCTTTGCCGAAAACGACCTCATCGTCCGTCTTCCCCAACACCACCTCGATCACCTGATCGTCCATTCTCACTACCTTGACCTCGGCCGAAGGTTCGCTGAATCCATACTTGGGGTCATCCAGATTGGCCCGGTCGACGATCTCCTTCCCCTCCAGATCCTCCAATGGCCAGAAGAGCTTGTACTCCAGGACCGATTTTTCCTCATGACCGGCCGGAGACCGCAACCTCCATTGGTCTTCGCTGTCCCTGTCGAACTCGAACTTCCGGTCGGGCAGCTTGACTTCGACCCGTTTCACCTCATCTCGCTCAAAGCGGGCCATCTTCCGGTCGCGCAGCTTGGACAGGTCCAGCTTCAACTTCTCCACCAGGTCTTCCTTGATCTTGAAGACATCCTCGCCGCCGTCGTCCTTGGCGTAGAATTGGGCGCCGGCCTGCTTGCCGACCAGCAGCGTTTTCCTGGCCCGATTGTCGCCCAGGTAGAGATCAACGCTGGAGGAGGGCGCGTTCAGTCCGTAGGTCTTGAGGCTGCCGGCTCCCGGTTCCAGGAATTCCTCCACTCGGGCGAACTCCAGGTCACTGAGGAGGGACCTTATCTCGGTGCGGTCGGCCCTGGCCTGGATCGGCTCTTGAATAGACCAATCCTCCCCCTCCTTCTGCAAGCGGTAGGCCTTGCGTCCGGCCCGGATCCGGACTTCCCGGACCTGTTCCCGGTCAAAATCCAGGACCGACTTGTCCCTGAAGTCGAACAGCTCCTTGTCGGCAGTGGTATGGAGCAAGGTGGGCAGCACCAACACCTTCTCCTGGTCCGGAATCCTGCCGAAAACCGAGGCCTGGTTGAAGTCCTTGTCTCCAAGCTCCAGGTCCAGGCTGCGGCCATCCTTCAAACCCACGGTGAGCTTCAGGCCGGGGCTCTCCAGCCCGTAGTCCTTCCAGTCCACCGAATCCGGCTCCAGAGATCTCTCCACCTGGGTGGAACTCAACTCGGTAGCCAGCCCCTCCACCGCCGCCTCGTCGGCCCTGGCTTCGATCGGAGCCACCAGCTTCCAGCCGGCGTCCTCCTTTTTCATGACGATGGAACCGTCGCTGCGGACCAGGGAGATGGAATTCACCTCCTCCTTTGCGAACTGGAATAACTTCTTGGCCTCTTCGGCAGCCTCCTCGCGCTTTTTGCCGCCTTCGATCTCATAGAAGTAGACGAAGGCCCCCAGGCCGACGAAGAGAACAGCCACGATGCCCAGGTTTCTCCAGATCACGACTTGCGCCTCCTTGACCAGACCAGGAAACCCAAACCCATCGCCGCCCCCGGCAACAGGACCATGGTCACCCAGAACAGCGTCCTGGAGTCGGCAGCGGTCATCTGGACACTGCGGTTTTCCGAATCCTTGGGTCGAACCGAAATCAGGTCCTCGTCCTCGGCCAGCCAGCTCACCGCATTCAGAAACAGGTCCCCGTTTCGCTGGAGCCGCAGAAAGGCGTTATTGGCAAAGTCGGAATCGCCGATCACCACCACCCGGGCTTCCTTGCCGAAGGATCCGTCATTTTCCGACTCTTTCCGGTCCGAATCTTCGCCCCCGTTTTCGCCTTGAGCTCCGTTGGAATCGGCAGCCGCCGAACCCACCGAAAGGGTGCTGACCACTCCAAGGACCACCGGGCCCTCGATATCCACGGCCGGATTGAATTCCGCCGATCCGTCCACCAGGTTCTTTTCTCCCCAGCTCCGCTCCGAGGTGCGAAACAGCTCCCGGGAGACGAAGGAAGAGTCCTCGTGTTCGACCGCCTTCAGCGAGCGGGCCTCAGGGAACACGGTCATGGTATTTTCGAGGTCATCGGTGATGGGGTGCGACTCGTAGGAGGTCACCAGAGGAGCCGCGGGGCCCATGCCGAAAAGCTGCCCCAACCCGCTGGAGTCGACCACGATGTCGTCCTCCACCCCTATCTTCCACTTCTCCAGCAGTTCCTTCAAACCGGAATCGAGATCGGGGTCCAGCAACAGGAGAACTTTCCCCCCGGCGTCGACATATCCGTCGATGAGCGCCGTCTCGGTTGGGAGCAAGGCCACGGCCGGACCGGCAATCACCAGGGCGGAGCAGTCCTCGGGGATGCTTCCGGCCTCGGCCAGGTTGATGCTCTGCACCCGGTAGTTCTGGTTCTCGATGGCCTGCTTGGCGGCCGCGTATCCCCGCTCCTCCCGGCTGTTTTCGATGTCGGCCTCGTTGTGCCCCTTGGTGAAGTAGATGACCTTGTCCTGCTCCCGCGTAACCTTCAGGATGGTGTTGGTAATGTCTTCTTCCTCGGCAGACTCCACGCTCTCCCGCTTCTCTCCCGAAACCACCACGATTTCTCCGAACCGGTTGACCTCGAACCTCCGGGCCAGTCCCGGCTCGGCCTGGGGATCCACTTTGCGGTAGCTCAGAGCCGAGGGGTTGAGCGCCACGTACTCCTTCATCAGGTCGTCCAGACTTGGATTGGGGTCCTTGTCGAAGTGGATGACCTCGACCTCCGCTTCCAACCCTCTGACGAGTTTCTCGGTCTGGTCGGACAGACTGTAGAGCTGGTTGCTGGTGAGGTCCCAACGCTCCTGGTATTTCTTGGCCAGGAAGTTGATCATCCCCAGGAGGCCCACCACCATCACCACCATCAAGGCCGTGTTGGCGCCATACTGGGCGGACCGCCGCCGGAAACCGGCCTTGAGCTGCTGGAAGTTCAAGGCAATCATGGCCAGCGTAAGAACCAGGCCTCCGTAGAGGGCGATCTGCACCCGGTAGTCCCAGATCCCCTGAATGGAGTACCAGACGTAGGCCAGTATGATCAGCACCGGGCCAAAGGAGGCAATGTTCTTCAGAATGTTCATCCCGTCATGTCCTCCACCGCCAGGATTCAATGGATCGATAGGTCAGGAAGAGCCCCAGAAAGACGAAGCTCAGGTAAACGACCAGGCTCGAGCTGTCGACCACTCCTTTGGAAAAGTCGTCGAAGTGGTTGAGAATGGAAACGTAACCGAGGATCTCCTGCACCAGGGGTCCGGCAGCCTGGGCGGAAAGGTCGATCACCCAGAGGATCAGGAGAGCACCGAAGGTGATGCTGGCGGCGACCATCTGGCTCTCGGTCAGGGTCGAAATGAAGATGCCCAGGGAAATCAGGGCCGCGCCCAGCAGCAGCAGGCCCAGATATCCGGAAAGGACCGGTCCCAGAGCCATCCTGGGAGAGCTGTAGAGATAAAGGAAGACCTGGTAGACCAGCGTCGGCAACAGCATGACCACGAAGAAACCCATGGCTGCCAGGAACTTCCCCAGGATGAGCTGGAAATGGGTCAGGGGAGAGGTCAGCAGAAGCTCGATGGTGGCTCGGCGTCTTTCGTCGGCAAAGGTCGCCATGGTGATCATGGGCACCATGAACAGGATGATGGTGCTGACGATGCCGAAGAAATTTCTTTCCACCAGCGCAGGAACATCCATGGCCGGGGCGCCGCCACCGAACTGCTGCGCCTGGACGGCCATCATCATGGACCGCTGGATAAAGACTGACAGGATATTGTAGAAAAAATACCCGCTCACCAGCAGGAATACCGTCAGCACGCCGTAAGCGACGGGGGAGGCGAAATAGATCTTCATCTCCTTGTCAATCACAGCCAACAAGTTTCTCATTGACTACGCACCTCCTCCTGAGTGGTGAGTTGGGTGAAGACTTCCTCCAGGCTCAACTGCAGCGAGCGAAACTCCAACAGCTCAAAGCCTCCTTCGATGATGCTCCGGGCGATCCGGCCTCTGACATCCTGCTTCAGCTCCGTTTCGATGCGGTAGGAGGATGCCTCCCCCTCCCCCAGCGGTCTGGATACCACGCTCAGCACTCCCTCGATCTGATGCAACCGCCGCTGCACCTCGACATCGGAGCCCCTGGCTTCCATGTAAATGTGGGCGGCCCCCTGCTGCTGCCGGGTCAAGTTCTCGGGGGTGTCCACGGCTACGATCTTCCCGTCGGAGATAATGACCACCCGCTGGCAGGTCATGCTGACCTCCGGCAGGATATGGGTTGAAAGAATAATGGTGTGGTTCCCGGAGAGGCTCTTGATGAGCTCTCGCACCTCCTTGATCTGATTGGGGTCCAGCCCGACCGTGGGTTCGTCCAGGATCAGCACCTCCGGGTCGTGGATCAATGCCTGGGCCAGGCCGACCCGCTGCTTGAAGCCCTTGGACAGGTGCTTGATCAGCTTCTTCCCGTAGCCCTCGATACGCACCGTTTCCTTGACCTCCTGAAGGCGCCTCTTGCGATCTTCGGGAGCTACGCCCTTGATCCTGGCTACGAAACCAAGGTAGCCGTCCACCGTCATCTCGTCATAGAGGGGAGGGTGTTCGGGCAGATAGCCGATGCGACGTTTCACTTCCATGGCATTCTCGAAAACGTCATACCCGGCGACCCGAGCCGTGCCCTCGGTGGCGGGCAGGAAACAGGTCAGAATGCGCATGGTCGTGGTCTTGCCGGCGCCGTTAGGCCCCAGGAACCCCAGAATTTCTCCCTTTTCCACCTGAAAGGACACCTCGTCGACAGCCTTCAGGTTCCCGTATCTCTTGGTCAGTCGATCGACTTCAATCAAAAGAGCTCTTCCTTTCCGATTTCAAAGAGACAATACCGAGCGAGACCCGCCGAAATCGGCACAGGGGTGAACCCGAGGGTCGCTCGAACAGATAATTATAAGGAAAACGCTTCGGCTGTAAAGGGGGGCAGCCGGAGGGGGGAAACCCTACGCCGCGGAGATCCGGCGCTTCTGGAGACCCGGGAATCGAACGACATATTCAGGCTCCCGCCGCGGGCTGTGAGACCTTAGTGGACCGTGCCCGGCAACAGCAGGCTGTTGCGGTCGCCGCAGGTGGCCCAGCCCTGATCGACTCTCATGATGAGTCCATGGAAGAGGATGTCGCTTCCTGACAGCACCACCAGCACGTCGCCCGGCTTGACTTCAGGGTTCTTGAGCTCGAACCGGATCACCGAGGCCCGGCCGTTCTGCTGCTGCACGGTCTGATAGGAGAAGTCTTCCACCTCAACCGCCAGGGTCCTTGAATGGGGAGGAAGCTCGTTATTCTCCTGCCGATCGGACACATTTCACCTCAAGGGATTGGTATAATCCGGAGCCATGAGTTGGGCCTTCAGCAAGCGTCGCAGGGCAACGGCAGGCCGGGCGGGCGTTCTGGCCCTGGCGCTGCTGGCTCATTCCGGGCCGGCAACTTCGGGCGACAAGAACCTGGTGGTCAGCGGGGGCCGCCAACGGTTTCGACACGTTCGACGACATCGAATCGTGGACGCAGGAGTT
>JAPPFQ010000212.1 GCA_028875135.1 Acidobacteriota bacterium | reverse complement strand
CTGAAAAAATCCTGTGCATCCTGTGCATCGATGTGAATAAACCATTTACCCCTGCGTGACTCTGAACCGGTTCCCAGCCACCAGGCGCTGGCGTTTCAAATAAGCTGAAAGATGAGTTGAGCCTTTTGCCAATTTCGGCAGCGGGAGGTTTGCCGGGAATGGCCACAAAAGGCACAAAAACACAACTTGTGACTTTTGTGCTTTTTGTGGTTAGAAAGCCTTTTTCACCAAGTCGCACCCGAAATTGAAAATGACCGAGTTTATCGGAATCCTGGTGTTGGCGGGTGCCCCTCTGTGGGCGCCAGGTCCCCAGCAATCTACCGTCGATCTCGAGGATCCGGCAGTGGTGGGGGCCGGTCGAATCCTGTTTGCCCGAAGCTGTTCGGTGGGCTATTGCCATGGGGCCGAGGGCCGGGCAGGCGGCGGCCCGCGGCTGCGCGGCAAGCCGTGGGATCCGGGCTATCTCTACCGGGTGACCGCCGAGGGCATCCCCCGGTCCTCCATGCCGGGGTGGAAGGAGAAGCTCAGCCAGGATGAGATCTGGTCGGTGGTGGCCTACGTGATGTCGCTCTCCGATCCGGAGAAGTCCAGCGCCGCCGAAGTTTCCTCTGCCGCCGCGCCCGGGTCGGGAGACTCCGCGCCCGAATCGGGACAGACGACCGGGCCGTCGGAGCGGCTCCCCGATGGCGGCAAGGCCGGAGCCGGGCTGACGGGCGAGCCCGACAAGGGGCGGGAGCTGTTCTTCGATGCGGCCGACGACCTCAACTGCGCTCAATGCCACCGCGTCCGGGGGATGGGGGCGGAAATCGGCCCCGATCTCAGCGGGCTGGCCGATCGCCCTGCCAGTGAGATTCTGCGGGACATCGTCCTGCCGCCAGCACGGCTTTCAAGCCGGCCGGCTTTCTTCGAGCTCACCACCGTGGCCGGGGAGCGCCTGATGGTGCTGAAGGCCGGCGAGCAGGAGCGGCGGATCCGGTTCTACGACGTCACCGCGCTGCCGCCGGTTCGGAGAACCCTGGGCCGGGACCAGGTTCAATCCCTGGAGCCGCAACCGGGCTCCCCCATGCCTGGCACCTACGGCCAACGCTATACCTTGAAACAGTTGGCGGACCTGGTCAGTTTCCTGAAGGCCGCTGAGCCGGGATCCTCTTCCGCGGTTACCCTGGAAGATCTTCTCGGGAACCGGCAGGAGCCTCGATAAAGGTCCGGTGCAGGGCGGCGGTGAGGCGGGTGGCCTGACTTTCAGCCACCAGCAGGGTGACCCGCCGCTGTGAGGTTTCCGTCCCCAGAACCTCTACCCCCGACAGCCTGGCCGTTTCCAGCGCCTGCCCGACGGCGTCGGCCGGCAGGCCTTTTCCAACTAACGACAGTCCGGAGATTCCTTCCTGGAGCGTCAGGCGCGAGCCCAGTCCGCGGGTCAGCTCGCTTCGAAGCGACGGCCACTCGGGCAGCTCTTCGGTGGCGACCACGCAGGAGGTCTCCGCTTCCGAGCCTCCCCGGCATGGCCTGAAGGGAAGCCCCAACTGCCCGAGCCGGGTCCGCAACTCCCCGTCGGTTCCCCGTAGATGCAGGCGGACCAGGTTCTCCGCCACCGTCACTCCGCAGGCCGGCAAGCCGGTTCCCTCGGTGGTTACCCGGGAGTGGCCTCCCTCCCGGTGGGCGGCGCTGGTGAGGATGGTGACCCCGGTCTTGCGGGCCCACTCCACGGCTTGAACGTTGAGAACCTGGGCTCCGTGGGCGGCCACCTCCAGCATTTCTTCGTAGGAGATCTTCTCCAGCAGAAAGGCGTCCGGCACCCGTCGGGGATCGGCGGTGTAGACGCCGTCCACATCCGAGCAGATCTCGCAGTAGGAAGCCCCCAGGGCCGAAGCCAGGGCGACAGCGGTGGCGTCGGAGCCCCCGCGGCCCAGAGTGGTGATCTCCCGGCGGTAGGACATTCCCTGGAAGCCGGCCACGATGACCACCTTGCCTCGGGACAGCTCGTCCTGGATGCGGACCGGGCGCACCTCGATGATCTGGGCGTCCGAGTGGCGGTCGTTGGTGATGATTCCCGATTGGGAGCCGGTGAAGGAGATGGATTCCAGGCCCCGCTTCTGGATGGCCATGGCCAGCAGGGCCATGGCGATGCGCTCTCCGGTCGAGACCAGCATGTCCAGCTCGCGCCGCGGGGGCCTCTCCGTCACCTGCCGGGCCAGGGCCAGCAGGTCGTCGGTGGTTCGGCCCATAGCCGACACCACCGTGCAGATCCGATCGCCCCCGGCGGCGCTGCGCGCAATCCGGTCGGCTACACCCTCCAGTCTGGGGAGGTCCGCCACCGAACTCCCCCCGTATTTCTGCACCACTACGTCCATCAGGCACCTTCCTCCGGGGCCTTATATCACAGGGGACGGGACGGCAGCCACTGGGCCGGATTTCTCGCCGGGTGGATGCGCCGGTGGGACGAGTGCAGGGAATGGAGGTGGGTTTTGGAGGGGCTGTGGGTTTTCGGGACGGGTGCTTCCTATTCGCCGCATACGCGGCGTCAGCAATCCTCATGTGCAGAATCGGCGTAATCGACGGTCCGATCATGCCATAAGGGCGCATTCGGCCCCGGTCGCTTTTCCGCTCCTGTCAGCCAAACAATCCTCCAACATATTGGTAGATAGTGTGTTATGTCCCCATTGAACCTCCCGAAGGACTTTGGCATGCCGTTTGCTCTAACCCCCACCGGAGTGTGCACGGCTCCCTGGGAGCCAATCGGAAATTCACGAAAAACCTGGAGAAAGGGGATAACAAGCGATGAAAAACAAGATCATCACCGCTGGAGTGATTGCAGCCGCCCTGGTCGTGGGCCAGGTTGCCGGGAGGTTGATGCATCAGCCTCTCGGCGCCAGCCTGGCGCCGCCGGCCGCCACCCTCAGTATACCGACGGCCGCGGAGCTGTCTTCCCGCTTTTCCGAGGTCTCGGACGCGGTCGATCGGGCCGTGGTCAACATCAACGCCGAAACCGTGGTCAGGCATCGCTTCCGCATGCCGCGCCGGGGCAGTGGAGGGGAACAGCGGTTCCAGGATCCCTTCGACTTCTTCAACCGCTTCTTCGGGGGCGAACTGCCTCCGAGTCGGAGTCAGAAGCGCGAGTCTCTGGGCTCGGGATTCGTGGTCGACCCCAAGGGGTACATCCTCACCAACTACCATGTCGTCAACGGCGCCGATGAGATCCGGGTGGAACTGGCCTCGGGCGAGGAGTTTCCCGCCAAGGTCGTGGGTGGCGACAGCTTCACCGACCTGGCGGTGATCGAGATTGATGCCGGCATGCCTCTGGAAGTCGCCAGGCTGGGCAACTCGGACGGCATGAGGCGGGGAGACTGGGTCCTGGCCATTGGCAGCCCCTACGGCCTGGAGCGTACCGTCACCGCCGGGATCATCAGCGCTACCGCGCGGCCGGGCCGTTCCCACTGGCAGCGCTTTCTGCAAACCGACGCCGCCATCAACCGGGGCAATTCCGGCGGGCCGCTGGTGAACCTGGCCGGGGAGGTGATCGGGGTCAACACGGCCATTCTGAGCGCCTCCGGCGACAACTCCGGAATCGGCTTTGCCGTTCCCTCCAACACGGCCATTCGGATCTACAACCAGCTCGTCGAGCATGGCCGGGTCACCCGGGGAGCCCTGGGAATCAGCATGCAGACCGGGGCCAGCTCCCAGGCCCTGAAGGCCCTCGGAGCTAGCGACGGCAAGGGCGTCATCGTCCAGCAGGTCCGGCCCGAGGACGGCCCGGCCGATCGGGCGGGGCTGCAGCCCGGCGACGTCATTGTCGGCTTCAAGGGACGGAAAATCGGCGAACCGGCCGACATCTATCCCTTGCTGTCCGAAACCGCTCCCGGAGAGACGGTGGAAGTCGAATACATCCGGGACGGCAAGACGCGGACGGCCAGGCTGACCGTGGGCGACCGGGCCGAAGTCTTTTCCGAGGAGCAGGCGGCCCGGGCGGGTGGGGGCCGGGAGTCCGGCAGCCCCAAGCTGGGCCTGCTTGTCCAGGGCCTTTCGCCCCAGTGGAAGCGACACCTGGGCCCCGAAGCCGAGGGGGTGCTGATCATGCAGGTAGAGCCCGGGAGCGTGGCCGACGATGCCGGCCTGAGGGCGGGCGACGTCCTGGTGGAGCTCAACAAGGCGGTTGTCTCCAGTCCCGGACGGCTGGCCAGGCTGGCTGGAGAGCTCCAGCCGGGCACCGACGTCCTGTTCCTGGTGAAACGGGGCCAACCCGCCACCGGCGAGACGGTCACTCTTTACCTGGCCGCCACCCTTCCCTGAATCCGCTGCAGTTCAACGGTCCCCGGGCGCCCGCCCGGGGACTTTTTTTATGCTAGGATAGCCCTGCGGCGTTGGCCCGTTTGACTGGGTTCTCATCTTTAGCCGACGTCACCCCAATTCCTTATTGGTCGCAGGACTCCCACAGGCTGAATCGAAGGCGGCGGTTCCGCGGAACCGCGATCGGGCTGTTCGGCGCATCGGGCCTCTGCAATGGATCATCGCGCTGACCTGTTTTACCCGCTCAAAGAGTGCTACGACCGAATGGGAGAGGCTCCGCCCGCGATCTCCCGCCTCGACGGGGAGGAGATGCCCCAGCCCTACCGGCGGCTGCTGGTGCACGACCGGGATATGACGCCGACCCTGGAGGCGGTCTTCGGCCAGCCGATCCGCCTGCGAGTCCTGCAGCAGTGGACATCCGGGGAGCTGCTGACACGCCAGGTTCTGCTGGTGCTGGACCGGGAGGGGATTCCGGTGGTGTTCGGGGCCATCCGGATCCACCTGGATGCCTTCCCCCTCACGGCAAGAGAGGAGATCCTGCAAGGAGACAAACCCCTGGGGGCCATTCTCCACCAGCACCGGCTGGAACACCAAAGCCGCCCCCAGGCCTTCATTCGCGTCGAAGCCGACGGGCCGATCAGCCGGGCGCTGCGCGGGCCGACCCCGGGAAGCCTTCTCTACGGGCGGCTCAACCTGCTTGAAAGCCTTCAAAAGGGAACACTTGCAGAAATTCTGGAGATATTGCCCGCCCTGCAGGAGGGCGGCGGTCAAAGCTTGCGAATTCAATCCAACTGAGGGAGGTGGCCATGCTTGTCAATCATCCTGGAGGGAATTATCTCTTTGCGCCCGGAGGGGAGGCCTTTTCGGACGGAGTGGTCTCCGCGCCGGGCTACGAGATCGTGCGCGTCACGCTGAAGGAGTTGCTGCCCTGGCGGCAGGGCTTCGATCTCATCGATGCCTTTCTGAAGGAACAGGGGAGGCCGCGCCAGGCGCTGTGCGCCATTGAGCTGCGTTGCGCCCGTCCCTTCACCGCCGAGGGCTTCACCGAATTCAATCAGGGATACCGGTCCCTGGTGGCCGATTGGCGGATCCTGGTGGACGGAGTCAACCCCATGGCCAGAACCAACGTGGCCCCGGTGGTCGGCCCTCCCGCCGAGACCTCGCTGTTTGCCTTCGCCTTCACCGCTCCGGCGCCCGGTCTGCAACGGTCCACCTTCGTGGCTGCCGGGGCCGGCGAAATTACCGTCTCGCCCGACGGGGGCAGCACCATCGTTCGCCGTGGAGATACCTCGCCGGAGGCGATCCGGGAAAAGAACGCGGCCGTGATGCAAATTCTGGATCAGCGCCTGGTGGATCTGGAGAAGGACTGGTCCCAGGTGACCGGGGTCACGGTCTACACCGTGTTCGACATTCATCCCTTCATCGAGGAGGAAATTCACTCCCGGATGGGTCCTGCCAGTCTCCGCGGCCTGCAGTGGCACTATGCCCGCCCGCCCGTGGTCGACATCGACTATGAAATGGACCTGCGGGGGCACGCCCGCGAGATCTACCTGTAGGTTGGTTCAGTCGGCGGGGCGCCGGGCAACCACGTTGGTGGCCTGGTCGAGCTTGACCAGGCTGTCGGCCGGTGTGCAGCCCTTGCGGAGCGCCACGTTGGCGTAGATGAGGGTGCGCGGGCCCACCAGGCAGCCCGGGTGGGTGACGCAGTTGCAGCCGGTCTGGACGTCGTCCCCGAGTATTGCTCCCAGCTTGGTGAGGCCGGTGTCGTGGGTCCGGTCGTCGATCCGGATTCGCAGGGTGGGCCGCCGGCCCGTCTCGGGGCTCCTGGCGCTGACCAGGGTGAGATTGGAGAGCTTGGTCCCGGCTCCCAGGTTGGCTCGCTGTCCCAAGATGCTGTCTCCCACATAGGCAAAGTGGGGGGCCTTGCTGCGGTTGAGCAGGATGGCGCCCTTCACCTCGGTGGCGTGGCCGATGACGCAGCCGTCTCCGGCGATCACCCCACCGCGCACGTAGGCGCCGTGCCGGATCTCGCAGTCACGGCCGATAATGGCCGGTCCGGCGATGTAGGCGCCCGCTTCCACCACGCTGCCCGGTCCGATTCGGATCCCCGTTCCATGGAGCGTGGCCGCCGGAGAGACCTCGCCCTGGATGTCGACGGATCCGGGCGGGACCAGGGCTTCGAGGTAGGCGTGCAGCCGCTTCAAGGCGTCCCACACCCGATCGCCCCGGCGCCAGAGGTCCCGGTGCTCGAATTGGGTCAGGTCGAAGAAATCGGTTGGATCGGTCACGCTGACGGGCCCCGGTGTCGTGACGGGTAGTATAACTCAAGCGACCGGGCGCCCCAACGAGGAGCACCATGGCTTCATCCGGATGTGGCAGGCCCCCTCGCGGCCGACGGCGACGGTGGGCATGGCTGCCCGGCCTGTTGCTGCCCCTGGCGCTGACCTGCTGCCAGTCGGGCCCCACCGCCGGAACGGCCACCGGCAAAAGGGTGATCGTGCTGGGCATCGACGGCATGGACCCGGTCCTGCTGGGTCGGTTTGTAGAGGAAGGCCGGATGCCCAACTTCGGCCGCTTCATGGACGGGGACCATTTCCGCCCCCTGCGGACCAGCACCCCTCCCCAGAGCCCCGTTGCCTGGTCCAGCTTCATCACGGGCATGGATCCGGGCGGGCACGGAATCTTCGACTTCATTCACCGCGACCCGGCCACCCTGTCCCCCTATCTGTCCACCTCCCGCAGCGAGGAAGGGGCCTACGCCCTGTCTCTGGGATCCTGGAGAATGCCGCTCTCGGCGGGCCGGGTGACGCTGCTGCGCAAGGGCGCCGCCTTCTGGGAAATCCTCGGCCGCCACCAGACGCCCTCCACCATACTGCGGGCGCCCGCCAACTTCCCGCCGGCCGGCGAGTCCGCCCAACAGCTATCGGGGATGGGCACTCCCGATCTTCAGGGGACTTACGGCACCTTCTCCTTCTACACCCAGGACCCCGAGCCTGCCTCCGGAGAGATCTCCGGAGGGAAGGTCATTCCGCTGACGATTCGCAACCGGAGTTTCCAGGCCCGAATCGCGGGGCCGCCCAATCCTTTCAGGACGGATGTCGACCAGGCCTGGGCAAGCTTTCAGGGGACCGTCGATCCCGAGAGCCGGGTGGTGCGGATCGAGCTCGCAGGCCAACGGTTTCTGCTGCAGGAAGGGAGCTGGAGCCGGTGGGTCGAGGTCGAATTCGAGCTGCTGCCCTGGTTGCACAGCGTGCGGGGGATCTGCCGCTTCTATCTGAAGCAGGCAGCTCCCAGCCTTCAGATCTACGTGACTCCGGTCAATATCCATCCCTCCCATCCCGCCCTTCCCATCTCCCATCCGGCCGACTACAGCCATCGACTGTGCGAGCAGATCGGTCTCTATTCCACTCTGGGCATCCCCGAAGACACCAAGGCCCTTTCCTCCGGGATCCTGGACGAGGAAGAGTTCCTGCAGCAGGCCGACTCGGTCTTCGAGGAAGAGCTGCGGATGCTGGAGACCGGTTTGAAGGACTTCCGGCAGGGTTTGTTCTTCTTCTATCTGGGCCGGCTGGATCAGCTCAGCCACATGTTCTGGAGCGCCATGGATCCCCGTCATCCAGGCTTCCAGCCGGATTCACCCCATGCCGGGACGATTTCCGAGGCCTACCGTGAGATGGACCGGGTCCTGGGAAGAGTGTTGGAGGAGGTCGATGGCCGCACCACCCTGCTGGTGATGTCCGACCACGGGTTTGCTCCCTTCTACCGCGCTTTTCACCTGAATACCTGGCTGCGGCAACAGGGCTACATCACCGTGATGCAAGGCTCCCAGGAAGGCATGCTGCGCAATGTCGACTGGAGCCGGACCCGCGCCTACGGATTCGGCTTCAACGGCCTTTACCTCAACCTCTACGGCAGGGAACCCAGGGGAATCGTCCGGAGGGGAGCGGAAGAGGAAGCGCTGCTCCAGGAGATCGCGGCCCGGCTGCTGGAGCTGCGCGACCCGCAATCCGGAGACGCGGTGCTGGCCCGGAGATCGGGGGCGGGGCGGAAGCCAAGCCCGAGCCGCTCACGCTGGGA
>JAPPFQ010000622.1 GCA_028875135.1 Acidobacteriota bacterium | reverse complement strand
GTGCATCCCCCAGCCCATAGTCGATGGGGCGTCCGGGACCGGCGCCGCGCCTTCCCTGCGGGGGGTACTTGCAGAGCGATACCGCCGCCCTGGCGTCCTCGACGCTGGTGATGTGGGGAAAGAGGATGCCGTCGGCTCCGTGGTCCAGGGCCTGCTTGACCAGGGTCCGCTCCACGCCCGGCACCCGCACGATGGGAGTGGCCCCGGTGGCCCGCACGGCCAGGATCATGGCGTCCAGGGTGTCGCTGCTGATGGTTCCGTGCTCGGCGTCCAGCATGATGCACTCGTACCCGGCCAGCCCGGCGATCTCGGCCAGGTTGGGATGAGGGGTTCGAATGGTGCAGGAAAAGACCGCCTTGCCCTCGCGCAGCAAGGCCTTCATTCGGTTTTGCATGAGATCGAGATCCTCCGGTTAGTGATCAGTGGCTGGAATTCAGTGATCAGTGATCAGTGGATAGTGGTTAGTTTCTTGATCGTCGCGTTTTGCATCTTGCTAATGTCGGCATAGTCCGTCAATTGGCGCAACCAAGACAGAAAACACTTGTATGCCCCAAAATCGCTCCACTAACCACAACTAACCACTGACCACTAGCCACTATCCACTCAGTTCAGTCCCTCCGGGAACCGGAATCCCTTCACCTTCGTCTGGATGGACCACACCGAGGACTGCCCCACCATGTAGAGCACGTCGTAGTTCTCGCCGCCGAAGGTCAGGCTGACCGGAAACTGCGGGCACCAGATGGTTCCCACGTAGTTGCCGCCGGCGTCGAAGATCTGAGCGCCCGAGAGAGTGGCCACGTAAATGCGGCCGTCCATGTCCACCGCCATGCCGTCGGCCTGGGAGTTGAAGCGGTCCTTCACTTCCTCGGCATCCAGCACGTCCGGTCCCAGGTTCAGCATGGCGAACTTGCGCTTGTTGGCGAGGGAGCCGTCCTCCTGGACGTCGTAGGCCCAGACGAAGTTTTCGCCGGGCTGCTGCCAGGTGTTGTTGACGTAGAAGGTCTTGCCGTCGGGAGAGATCTCCACCCCGTTGGGGAAGGCGTATTCGCCCGCCGGGATCACCACCTTGCTCCTGCCCTTGGGGTCGCGGTAGTAGACCTGGGTCCCCGGCATCTTCTTGGCGTCCGGGATGAACTGGGGATCGGTGACGTAAATGCCGCCCTTCAGGTCCATCACGATATCGTTGGGACCGTCGATGCGGTTGCCGCCGACCCTGGAGAGCACCGTCCTCCGGATACTGCCGTTGTGGCGATTCATCTCGATGACTCGATGCCCGAACATGTCGCAGACCAGCAGGTGCCCGCGCCTGGAGGCGATGGTTCCATTGGTCTGCATCCCCTTGGCGATCGCCTTCCATTTGCCGTCCGGCGACATGCGGATGGTCCGACTCTTGCTGACATCGGCCGACCAATCGGCGCGGAAGTGCATGTCGGAGAAATAGAGATTCCCCTTCAGCCAGGTGGGTCCCTCGGTGAAGACGAATCCCTCGGCCAGCTTGACGGGCTTGGTCCCCGGGTCGATGACTTCCTTGTAGAGAGCGTTCTGCTTCTCCGCGTAGGAAATGTAGTCGGGGCGGACCGGCCAGAAGATGTCCAGGGCATCGGCTCCGTGCTCTCCCATGTGGCCCGAGTGGACCATCCCGCCCGGCAGCAGGTGCGTGTGCTGCTCCTTGCCGTTAATGGGATGGCGGGCATCCAGGATGCCCTGCTCCAGCGAACCCCGCAGGGTGACCATCAACTGATCCTCGGGGTGGATGTGGAGCGGGAAATTGGAGTTGGGGTCCATGCGGATCCAGCTCAGCATGACGTTCTTCCCCCAGATCAACCGGGAGAGGGCCGCGCTGCGCTTGTAGGTCTTGTCCTTGGCCGGCGGAGTCAGGCCCGTCCACTGGATCTCATTGAGGTTGTAGACCTTGTTGGGCTCGATGGACGGAGTCACGCCCTGGTCGGGGAAGGACACCCGGGTGTTTTCGCTGTGCGCTTTTCCGGCCAGGCTCAAGTGGTCCAGCCGAACCGGAGAGAAGACCTCGATGGCCTTGAGCCCCTTGTCGCCCGCCTTGAGGGAACGCTTGCTGCCGGGCGTCAGGTAGAGCAGGCTGTCCTTGGCCAACTCGAAGGTCTCCTCCCCGACCGTAACGGTCGCGGAGCCGTCCTCCACCAGCGTGATCAGCTCTTCGGCCAGCGCCTGCTCGGGATAGCTGCTGCCCGCCTCCATGCTGAGGCGCTCCATCAGGACCCCCTCGCCCCAGGCCACGCTGGCCTGGACGCCCTCGGCGATCTGGATCACCGGCAGCTCGGACGAGGGAACGGTCTTGCCCGCCTCCAGGCTGGGCGTGACCTGGGTATGGGGGATGTCCCGCTCCCGTCCCTTGATGTCGTGCTCCTCGATGACCTCCTGGTTGAGGGCCCGCCACCCGTTTCCGGCGGTGCAGCCGGCAAGGCCGGAGATCAGCACCCCGCAGACCAGCAGAACCAACAATGGTGAATCTCGGTGTACCCGCTTCATAGTGGAAACTCCTTCTCTATTCGGAATCGAAGCAACACTCAAACTGAAATTTCCGGGGCGCCCTCCCATTCCCGGTTGCGGGTGGAAGGCCCCCGGCACGGAACTGTCTATCCGCGGCGATAGCTCACGTGGATCTCGACGCTCTGCACCGTCAGTGGCGGCCGGATGCGGGGATCGCGCTTCAGCAGCCGCACCTGGACGTGGTGGACGCCCCGGCCGGCCTGATCCGGCGACAGGCCCCACACCAGCCAACTGTCCTCGTCCACGTCGGAGGGATTGTCCGGGTCTTCGGCGGCCACGTTTCGTATCTCGGGCTTGGGAAGCAGGTTTCCATCCAGCCTCACCTCGACGCGGTCGTTCACCGAATGATTCTTGAGCTCCAACTGCAGCTCGATCTTCTCCAGACTCCCCGCCCGGGCCTCCTTCCGGGTGTCGTCGTAGACCCCCACGTGAAAGCCGGGGCCTTCCTCGGTCAGGGTGGGATAGAGCTTGACGGGAGTCTCTCCGTAGATGCGGTCGTGGAAGTCGGCTCCGGCCCAGGCTCCCTCCTTGGGTTCGCTGAAGGGCCAGCCTCCGACGTATCGATGGAGGGTGGCGTACACCTTGTCGGTCCGCTTCAGGGTTTCGGGGGCCCCGATGGTGGTAAGCAGGGGACGCCGGGTCTTCTCGTTGGCATGCCAGTTGAAGACGTACATGCCGTCGGCTCCCCGTTCCCAATAGGCGTTGGCCGCAGCCCGCACCATGGCGGTATTCCACTGCCGTCGGGGCAGCAGGCTCTTATGGGGGCCCCAGAAGCCGGAGTCGAACCCGGGGTAAAAGGGAATTCCCGAATCCTTGAGCAAGTCCTGGAAGGCCTCCACCTCCACGCCGTAGTCGGTGCCGGCTCCTCCCCCGGCGATCATCAGATCGCAAAGCCCCTCCTTGATCCAGACCGGCAGGTCGTAGCCGATGCGCCCGCAGGACTCCAGGGTGGTGGCCACCCGGACCGCCACGTGAAAGGGCCTGCCCCGCTCCCGCCCAATCTGCTCGGTCATGCGGCGCAGCGCCCGCTGCAGGTCGGTGAGGGTGTAGCGCAGCCGGTAGGCATCGTCCAGGGGCAGGTGGAAAGCGTGCCGCTGCCAGTCCAGCTCCACGCCGTCCCAGTCTGCCAGGCGGCAGACCTCGGTCACGTGGCGCAGCCGGTGTTCCCGGACCTCGGGGATGGCGAAGTTCCAGGAAGCGGCGAACCACTTGGGGGCTTGGCGCGGGCCCAGGCACCACTCCGGGTGGTCGCGCCGCAATTGGGTCAGTCCCCGCATCTGCGTATCCGCCATCTCGGAGACCTGCATGCCCCGGAAGTGGTTGTCGTTCATTCGGATGGAGGCATAGACCTGCATCCCAAGCTCATGACCCCGGTCCACCACGGCCTGGTAGGGGTTCTCGCCCCGTTCGAGCATGGCCCGCACGCCTTCGCTGTGGCGCATGGAGCGGACGCTGTCGTACTTGCGGTCCACGGTGTCGCCGACCATCTCCATGAACTGGGACGCCCACTTGGCCTCATGGGTGCCCAGGCACCAGAAGTGGGCCCCCACCTGGGTGTCCTTCATGGGGGCATAGACCTTGTCCAGGAACTGTTCCTGAGACTGCGGGAATTCCGAGTAGTCGTGGGGGGCGCCGTCCCAGTTGTAGATGATGCGGTAAGCGGGGGGCTTGGGGCGCCCGTCACTGGCCGGACGAGCGGCCGGCTTAGCCCCTGACGCCGTGGGAGGAGTGGCCAGCGCATTTCCGAGGGCAGCCGCTCCCAGTGCTCCGGCTCCCAGAAAAGTCCGTCGGGTATGCTCCATTGCCAACCTCCCTTCCTGTCCGGCCTGAAACCCGGACCCGGTGAAATGTCCCTGCCGAGAAGATCAGGCCCTGCAGAAATGAGAGCCTTCGGGCGGCCGGTAGCTGATCTGCAGCTCGGGAGTCTCCAGCTTGCGGTTGCCCTGGACCTTGGATTCCAGGCAGTGGTCCAGGATCCCGCTGACGATCAGGGTCCGCTCCGCCGGAAAGGGAGCCTGGCCCGTCTCGATCATCTCCTCGATCTTTTCCGCCAGGCAGGCGGAATAGGTGACGTTGGGTATTGGCGGCAGTTGAAACAGCAGCGCCTGCGGTTCCGGCACCCCCTGAAGCTTGGCGGCGAAGGTCCGGTCCTGCACGCCGCCGTTCAGCATGAGCAGGGTGGACTGCAGGCCGTCGGCATGCTCGATGAAATAGGCTGCCGGTTCCTTGACGATCTTGGGCAACTGCCCGTTGTTGGCCAGGTCCTGGGGCCGGGCATCGATCAGCGTGTCTCCCAGCAGCTTGTTGGAACGCGACAGGGCCGCCTCCAGCAGCCTCTTGGACCAGCGTCCCTCCTCACCGGCCTTCCACACGGCATCCCCCTGGATCAACTGAACCGACTTGACGCCGGATTCTCCACCCCGGCGCCGCTCCACCATGCACTGCATGGCCTCCAGAGCGTGGTAGTCGCTGGCGTCGGAGGAGCCGACGCCCACCATCAGGGCTTCCTCGATGACGCAGTCCAGGGGGAACTCGATGGCCGGGATTCTCCAGGTCACCGGCAGGGAAGATCCCGCCAGCAGGGGGAACCCCAGCCGCTTGGAATCGGCCACCATCTTCTTGGCCTTGGCCGTGTCGTAAGAGAGGTGCTTGTCGTTGAACACCGGTACGGCGCGCCCGTCCTGCTCGAAGACCTCCACCACCTTCTGGAACATCTCATAGCGCGGATAGAGCACCTGTCCCTTGGCGTTGCGGGGATAGTCTCCGTGCTCGATGATCAGCAAAACGGCATCCACCGCCAGCTTGTCGCCCCCGCACCTCAAGGCCTCCTGGATTGTGGGGTAGACCTGGAAACCGAACTCGTCGGCCCGGGCCTGGCTTTGATCTCCCTCGGGCTTCTGGTGGACGTAGAGGGAGACCACGTCCATTTCCGGGCGATGCCACCGGCCCTTGCTGGGGTAACCCACCAGAAAGCGGTCCCCGAAATGCTGCGCATGGGAGAGGTATCTCCAAATGGAGGCGACGATGGCCAGCTTCTTTCTTTTTTTGGCGGGCGGTCCGACGGAGCAGCCCAGATGGGCCGCCAGTCCGGAGGCCGCGGCGATTTCCAGGAAGGTCCGTCTGCTGAGCATCAACTCCTCCAGAAAGTGGACTCTTGAGTCGGTTGGTAGCGGATGTTCAGATGGGGTGTCTCCAGGCGCTTCTGTCCCTGCCAGACGGATTCGACGCCGGCGGCAGTCAGACCGGTGGTCAGCAGGGTGCGTTCCACCGGGTAGCCGGCCTTCCCGGTAAGGAACATCTGCTCCACGTGATGACACTGCGGATTGAAGAAGTTGCAGACCTCCCGGGGCGGCAGAAACATCTGGGTGGAGATCACCTCGCCCCCCTTGAGGCGGGCGGCGAAGGTGAAGTCCATCACCAGTCCCTCCATCAGCAGGATGGTCCCCTTGAGGCCGTCCAGGTATTCGAAGCGATAGGCAACGGGCGTGCGCTCAGGGATCAGCCCCGGGACTTCCTCCAGGCTGGGAAGGACGTGGTTGAACCCCTCGCGACTGGGAGTCAGGCTGTGGCTGCGGCAGAGGCAGGCCTGGAACAGCTCCGGGTCCCACCCGCCCGCCTCCCAGGATCCGGCATTCATGGCCTGGTAGACGGGATCTCCCTTGAGGCCGTGGATGGATGCGGCTCCGGTTTCGCCCCCGCGCCGGCGCTCGACCATGCACTGCAGCCCTTCCAGGGCGTGGATGTCGTATCCGTCCATCCCTCCCACGGCCAGGCAGAGCGCCTCCTCGATCTCCACCCCCAGGGGCATGTCGATGGAAGGCAGCCGGGGGGTCACCGGCACCGAGGAACCCGCCAGGAAGGCGAAGTCCAACTCCCTGGAGATGTCCACCATCTCCTTGGCCCATTCCCACTTCCAGGAAAGATGCTTGTCGTTGAACACGGGGACGCTCCTCCCGCTGTCACGGAAGACCCGGGTGATTTCCTTGAACCACTCGTAGCGGGGATAGAGGGTCTGTCCCTTCTCGTTCTTGGGATACTTGCCGTGCTCGCCGATCAGCAGCACGCCGTCCACGGCCAGCCGGCTCCCCCCCTGGGTCAGGGCCTCGGCGATGGTGGGGTACTTCTTCATCTTCGGGAATCGCCGCATACGGTCGTGGATGAGGGTGTTCTCCGGCGTTTGATCGACGTACACCGAGACCACGTCCATGGGAGGGCGATGGTGGCGGTTGCCCCAACCGTAACCCCACAGGAATCGATCCACGATGTGCTGGGCGTGAGAATAGCGCCGGTATTCGCTGACCACCGCGGCAATTCGGGGCCTCTTTCGGGAGGGAACGGCGGCGGCCATTCCCCCGGCAGCCGCCAGCGGCGCGGCCGAAAGGAAGTTCCTTCGAGACAATCCAGGTAGGGGCGCCCGGGACATGGCTGGACTCCTGCAAGCGCAAGACAAAGACTGATAAGGACCTTAAGCAGGGCTAAAGAGCATAATCAAGCGGTTCGAACAAAGCAACTGCTTTCCGGGTGGCGCCGCCGGCCCGCCCGGCAGGCTCCCCTTGTGGTGAGATCTCCCCGCTTTGACTGAGCCAAGGGGCTTTCCTACAATCTTCGCCGGCAGTCTCCAAGCCCGACGCGCAGGGAGCCTTCGGCGAACCGGATTTCCACTTCCATGGTCACTCTCTCCGGTGTTTCCAGCATCCTGGTCATTCGCTACGGACGACTGGGGGACGTGGTCCTCCTGATTCCCGCCTTGCGGGCCCTGCGACGGCGGTTCCCCATGGCCCACATTTCCGTCCTGGTGGATCAACGCTACGCCGCCGTTCCGGAGATGTGCTCCGCCGTCGACAGGGTGATCGCATCGGACCGCATCGGAATGCGCGACAGCCCCTGGTGGTCGGGAGCGCTTAGCGCGCTCCGGTCGGCCCATGAGCTTCGCAAGGCAAGATACGACCTGGTGATCGATTTCCACGGTTTTCGGGAAACCAACCTGCTGGCCTGGTACAGCCGCGCCCCCTGGCGGATCGGCCTCGAGAGGAACGAGCCCTCCTATCTGCCTTTCTGCTTCAACCTGGACCCGGTGCCGGAAGACCAGAACCTGCACGTGGCCGATCGCTTCGTTTCCCTGGTGGAAACCCTGGGGGCGCGCCTTGGGGCCCGGGACATTCGGCTGGAGGTCCCCTCGGAAAACCGGATCAAGGCGGAACGGTTCCTGCGGGAAAAGGGGGTGGATGGATGTCCGCGCCTGATCGGAATGAACCTGGGCGCCAGCGCGGCCGACAAGATGTGGCCGGCGGCGCGCTTTGCCGCCTTGGCCGACAAGCTGGCCGGCCGGTTCGACCTTGGGTTTCTCTTTCTCTGCGGGCCCGGAGAAGAGGCCCTCCTCAGGCAAGCCGCGTCCTCCCTGAAGACCGACCGCTACGCCCTGGCCGGCCAACTTGGACTCAAGGACCTGGCCGCGGTGATCAGCCGCTGCCACCTGCTGGTGAGCAACGACTCGGGTCCCATGCACTTCGGCCCCGCCCTGGGCGTTCCCACCCTGGGCCTCTTCAGCCTGAGCGACCCGCTGCACTACCGGCCCTTAGGCGACCGCAGCCGGGTGGTCAGAAGGGTCCCGGTCGGAGATATTGAGGTGAGAGAAGTTTACGAAAGGGTCTCGGAGATGCTGAACGTCAGTGGTTAGTGGTTAGTGGTCAGTGGTCAGTGGTTGATTCAATGAGTTGATCATTTTGCCGACCTCGGCGCAATCGCTCAAAAAGCATCTGCACTGCTCCGGCGTTGTCATCTCCAGTTTTGTTGACAGTGTCAAAGAGGTTTCGAGTTTCGCTAGGAGAGCCTTGGGAGGAGGCGCCACCCGGGAGCGCGGGCGTCCCGCCCGCATGCACTCCCGTTG
>JAPPFQ010000568.1 GCA_028875135.1 Acidobacteriota bacterium | reverse complement strand
GTCTCCGCAATCGACGAGATCCGCAGGGTTGTCCCGGTTATTGAACAGTTGGCCAAGCGTCTGGCCGTCCCGATCTCGGTGGATACCTACAAGTCCGAAGTCGCTGGTCGAGCCATTGTCGCCGGCGCCTCGCTAATCAACGACATCAGCGGTCTGCGCTTCGACCCCGGCATGGCCGCCTGCGCCGCTACGGCCGGCGCCGCCATGGTGCTTATGCACAGCCGCGGCAGCCCGCAGCGGCTCCATGGACTGCCTGCACTCAAGCGGCCCCTGCAGTCGGTGCTGGCGGGCTTGCGGCATTCAGTGGAGAAAGCTCGCCGGGCCGGAATTCCCGGAAATCGGATTGTCCTGGACCCCGGGCTGGGATTCGGCAAGGGCGTGGAAGACAATCTCTTGATTCTGAGGCGACTGGAGGTGTTGAAACGCCTTCGGCTGCCCATTCTGGTGGGTCCCTCCCGGAAGTCCTTCATCGGCAAACTGCTCAATCTGCCGGTGGAGCAACGGCTACCGGGAAGCCTGGCCAGCACAGCCGTTGCCGTGACCCGGGGAGCACACATCGTTCGCGTCCACGACGTTCGGGAGACCCGAGAGGTGGTCCAAATGTGTGATGCTATAATGGGATTTTCATCCAGGCCGCCATGAATCTGATCGAACTTTTCCGCCTCGACCGACTCACCTGGTCCTCGGCTGTCGACATTCTCATCGTCAGCATCCTGATCTACCACATCCTGTTGTTGATCCGCGGTACGCGTGCCGTACAAATGGCGCTCGGAGTGGGATTCCTGGTGCTTTTCTATTACGTCACCCTCTGGTTCAACCTGGAGACCGTTCAATGGATCATGACCACTATTCTTCCTTTTTTCGTGGTCGGGATCATTGTGTTGTTCGCGGCTGAGATTCGCCGGGCACTGGCCAACATCGGCAAGAATCCGTTGCTGAGAAGGTTCTCCCGAAATCCGATCGCCGAGACCTACGAGGAGATCGTCTCGGCGGCTATGCGATTGTCCACCCAGCGTGTGGGGGCACTGATCGTCATCGAACGGGAGATGGGGCTCAAGAACTATACGGAAAGCGGCGTGGCCGTCGATGCCGCCCTGTCCTCCGATCTGCTGGTGAGCCTGTTCCTGCCCGGGGCTCCCCTCCACGACGGAGCCGTCATCGTCCAAAAGGGCCGAATCACGGCGGCTGCCTGCTTCTTGCCCCTCACGCTCGACCCCAGGTTGAGCAAGGAGCTGGGGACCCGCCATCGGGCAGCCATCGGCGTCACCGAAGAGTCGGACGCCGTGGTGGTGGTGGTCTCCGAAGAAACCGGAACCATTTCCACCGCAGTCGGCGGCGACATCCAGAGAAACCTGGATGGCCCCTCCCTGCGCCGGCATCTGGCCGACATCTTTGCCGGTACCGCTACGGCGTCCTCGGGGCCCCCATCCCACCTCTCTCCGGTGGCGGAAGGCAAATGAGCCGATACTGGAAGCTCCTCACCGGTCTTCTGCTCAACAACGCCGGGTTGAAGCTCGCATCGCTGGGCCTTGCCCTGCTGCTGTGGGGCGCGCTGAACGACGAATCCCGCTTCGTGGGTGAGGTCCGGTTCAGACCCAGTCTCCAATACCTGATGCCCCCTCACCTGGAACTGGTCGACAATCCTGCAGGCTCGGTGGATGTCCGTCTGAGAGGGCCGTCCAGCATTCTGAACAGGCTGGAACTCTCCGACATCTCCGCCCATATCGATTTGGCCACCGCCCAACCCGGCGAACGGGTCTATTCCATCACTCCCGATGACATCTTGAGGCCGCAGGGGGTTACGGTCACCCATATCACTCCCTCCACGTTGCGTCTCAATCTGCAACCGACCGCCAGCAAGGAGGTCGAAATCGACCCCCGAATCGTGGGCCGGGTGGGCGAGGGCTACCGGCTCCAGTCGGTGACTCCCCGTCCCGGCCGGGTGCTGGTGGAGGGTCCGGGAGGGAAGGTGTCGGGCATGACGCGAGTGACCACCGAAGGCATCGACGTCACGGGTCGTTCGACCGGCTTTGTGGCTCGGGTCTATCTGGATGCGGAGGACGGGGTGGTGCGTTTTCCCCAAGGCCGACGGGTGGAAGTCGAAGTCGCCATCGAACCCCTGGAAACCCCGGCGGACGGGCAGGATTCCCTGGAATGACAAAGCTGTTCGGGACAGACGGAATCCGGGGGAAGGCGGGCTGCTTTCCCCTGGATGAAAAGACGGTCCGCGCCATCGGCCTGTCCTTGGCCGAGTTTGCCGGCCCTCAAGGCGCCGGGCGCATCCTGATCGCCAGAGACACGCGAGAATCCGGCCCCTGGATTGCCGACCGATTGAGCCGGGGCCTCGCCTGCCGGGGAGTGTCCGCCCTTCACGACCTGGGCGTGATGCCTACGGCGGGGCTGGCCTACCTGACCCGGGCCCGCGGCTACGACCTGGGAATCATGATCTCCGCTTCACACAATCCTTACCGGGACAACGGGATCAAGCTGTTCTCCGGAGAAGGATTCAAGATTTCCGATGACCGGGAGATCGAAATCGAACGCAGCATAGAGTCCTGGAGGACTGCCCCGGCCGTGTCGGCCCGCCACGGCTCGGCCGGACCCGACAAACGGGAATCCCTGGCGTCGGAATACCTCGACTTCCTGAGCCGACTGGCGGGAACCCGGCTGGAGCCGCTTCGCGTGGGCCTGGATGTCTGCAACGGCGCGGCCTACCTCCTGGCGCCCCGGCTCTTCCGCCGGTTGGGAGCCGAGGTCACCGTCATCAACGACCGGCCGGACGGTCGAAACATCAACCGCGACTGCGGATCCCTGCACCTGGAGGGCCTGACCCGGGTGGTGAAGGACAACTCGCTGGACTTGGGCGTAGCCTTTGACGGGGACGCGGACCGGGCTCTTTTTATCACCGGAAGCGGAAAGTGTCTGGACGGGGACCACACCCTCTACGCACTCTCCAGGCACTGGAAAGCCAACGGGGCATTGGCCGGCGGGCAGGTAGTCGGAACCATCATGAGCAACCTGGCCCTGGAAAAGGCACTGATCCGGGAAGGCATCCCCTTGATTCGCACTCCGGTGGGGGACAAGCACGTCCTGCAGGCCATGCAAGCCTCGGGAGCCGTCCTGGGAGGAGAGCCCTCGGGACACATGATCCTGTCGGACCTGCATACCACCGGCGACGGCCTCCTTACGGCGGTCAAGCTGGCTGAGCTTCTGGTTAGCCGCGGCGTGAGCCTGGACGACCTGGTTGCCGGATACCAGCCCTTTCCACAGGTCCTGGACGGGCTCAGGGTATCCCGCAAGGTCCCCATCGACCAGTCCCCCGAACTGTCGCGCCTCATCGGCGACGCTCAAGCGCAACTGTCGGATTCGGGCCGCATGGTGGTTCGCTATTCCGGCACCGAACCCCTGCTGAGAATCATGGCCGAAGGGCGTGAGCTGGCCCAGGTGAAGGCGACTGTGGACAAACTGAAATACGAGGCCTCGCAGTTCTTCGACTCGCTGGAGTAGACGTTTCCCGCCTCCATTCCATCCTCTTGACAAAGGCCGGTCCCCTCAGTAGCATGAAGACCACCAACCTCCCTCAGTAGCAACAACCATTTCAATCCCGTTCCCTGCGATTGTAGCCGCAAGTGCGCCTGGGGGAGTCCAGATTCATGCCGGTCAACCTCGGTGACCTGCTGGTCAGAGAAAACCTCATCAGCCGGCAGCAGCTCCGTCAGGCCCTGGAGTACCGGCGAGTCCACGGAGGCCGCCTGGGATACTGCCTGATCCAGTTGGGATGGGTCACCGGCGAGGACATCAGCGCAATCCTGTGCCGCCAGTTCGGCCTGCCCTCCATTAACCTCCCCGTCTTCAAGGTGCACCCCTCGGTCGTCAGGCTCATTCCGCCGGAGACGGCCCGGAAATACCAGGTTCTGCCGCTGAGTCGGGAAGGCTCCACCCTGACCGTCGCCACCATCGACCCGACCGACGTCCTGGCCATGGATGACCTGCAATTCATGACGGGCTTCACCATCGAGCCGGTGGTGGCTGCCGAGTCCGCACTCAGGGGAGCCATCCGAAAACATTATGGCGGCGACCGGACCCGGGAGCCCAGGCAGGGGGGCGCAGGCGCTTCCGTCGAGAGCGTACCGGCGGCCCGCGACGAGCTCGAAAGGGGCAAAGCCGAACCAGCATCCGTTGCCGTCGACGACCAGGGGCAGGCCGCCGGGGAAGCCCCGGTCGTCAAGCTGGTCAACCGGATCCTGGCAAGCGCCCTGAAGCAGGGGGCCAGTGACATCCATATCGAGCCCTACGAGCAGGAGCTTCGAGTGCGCTTTCGCATTGACGGTCTCTTGAGCACCGTCATGACGCCTCCCCTGAGCCAGAAAGACGCCGTGACTTCCAGAATCAAGATCATGGCCAGGCTGGACATTTCGGAAAAACGGCTGCCGCAGGATGGACGCATGAAGATCCGACTGACACGGGAGGGTCGGGTCGGAGACCTCGACCTTCGGGTGTCGGTCCTGCCCACCCTGCACGGTGAAAAGGTGGTTCTGCGGTTGCTCGATCGGGACCGCCTGATGTTGGACATGACTCAACTGGGTTTCGAGCCGGATTCCCTGAGGCGGTTCGAGTCGGCCATCCTGAAACCCTACGGCATGGTGCTGGTGACGGGCCCCACCGGAAGCGGCAAGACCAGCACCCTCTATTCCTCCATCACCCGCCTGAACCGCATGGAAACCAACATCCTGACCGCCGAGGACCCGGTCGAGTTCAACTTGCCGGGGATCAACCAGGTTCAGGTCAAGGAGCAGATCGGATTGACCTTCGCCACCGCCCTGCGGGCCTTCCTGCGGCAGGATCCCAACATCGTGCTGGTGGGCGAGGTGCGCGACCTGGAAACGGCCGAGATCGCGATCAAGGCCGCTCTGACCGGACACCTCGTGCTCAGCACCCTGCACACCAACGATGCCGCCTCCACCGTCAGCCGCCTCACCAATATGGGCGTGGAGCCTTTCCTGGTGGCGACCTCGGTCCACCTGATCTGCGCCCAGCGGCTGGTCCGTCGCATCTGCCGCCAATGCAGGCAGGCGGCCGAGCCACCGGTTGAAAGCCTCATCGACGCGGGCTTCGATCCTTCCGAAGCCTCCCGGATCCCCACCTATCGAGGGCGAGGTTGCGACGCCTGCAACTACACGGGCTACAAGGGCCGGGTGGGACTCTTCGAGGTGATGGAGATCGGCGACGGCCTCAGGGATCTCATTCTGCGGGGCGGGACCGCCACCCAGCTCAAGCAGATGGCCATCCGGCACGGGATGATCACCCTGCGGGCCAGCGGGCTGCAGAAGATCCGCGACGGCGTCACTACCCTGGAAGAAATCCTGCGCGAGACCGCCGGCTAGCGTCTGGCGGCCGACAACCGTTTACAGGCAACCCGAGGCGTACCATGCAAAAGCCGTCCCTGCCGGAACTGCTCAAGAAAATGGCTGATATGGGAGCGTCCGATCTCCACCTCGCCACCGGCGCTCATCCCCGGGTTCGAGTAGACGGACGACTCAGCCCCCTGACGGAAATTCCGCCCCTGACGGCCGAGGACGCCCGGCGGCTGGTCTACAGCGTGCTGGCCGCCGACCAGAAGCGGCACCTGGAAGACACTCTGGAACTGGACTTCTCCTTTGGAATCGGAGGGCTGGCCCGTTTTCGAGGCAACTGCTTCAACCAGCGGGGGGCCGTGGGGGCCGTCTTTCGAGCCATTCCCTTCCGGGTCAGGAGTCTTGACGCCCTCAATCTACCGGCGGTGCTGGGGACATTCTGCCGGAAGCCCCGGGGCCTCGTCCTGGTGACGGGCGCCACCGGCAGCGGAAAGTCGACCACCCTGGCCGCCATGATCGACCGGATCAACAGGGACCGGCACGCCCATATCCTGACCATTGAAGATCCCATCGAGTTCCTGCACGAACACGGGAACTGCCTGGTCAACCAGCGGGAGGTTCACTCCGACACCCGGTCCTTTGCGGCGGCCTTGCGGGCGGCCTTGCGCCAGGACCCCGACGTGGTGCTGATCGGAGAACTGCGCGACCTGGAGACAATGGAGGCGGCCCTGCGCATTGCGGAGACCGGGCATCTCACCCTGGGAACCCTGCATACCGGTTCGGCGGCCTCCACCATCCATCGCATCATCGACGGTCTTTCCCGCCCACCAGCAGTCCCAGATCCGCGCCCAGCTCTCGCTGGTATTGGAGGGCATCGCCTGCCAGGCTCTTCTCCCCCGGGCCAACGGTTCCGGGAGGGCGATGGCCATGGAGGTCATGGTGCCCACCGCGGCCATCCGCAACCTGATCCGGGAGGACAAGGTGCATCAACTGGAATCGATCATGCAGATGGGGCGGGGAAGATATGGCATGCAGACCTTCAACCAATCGTTGGCCGACCTGTTCCTGGCCGGACAGATCGAACGCGAAACGGCCCTGGAATACTCGATCAATCCGGACGAGCTGCGCCAGATGCTCAATCGGGCAAGGCTGGCAGGGGCGCCGGCGGCCAGGCCGACCGGAGTCCACCATCCAACCGCCCGACGGTCCCGTCCCGGTGTCCCGAACCTGTAGCCGGCCTGCACGAACACGCCCCAGCCCTCAGGAGAAATCGATGCCGGTATACCTCTATCGCGGAAGATCCCGGGCAGGAACCGAAGTCCGCGGCCAGCGCCAGGCAGCCTCCAGGCAGGCATTGGCCAATAGGCTGCGAAGAGAGCGGATCAGGCCCGTGACGATCAAGGAAAAGGGCAGGCAGCGCCTCTTTTCCCGAAGCGGAGGACGAGTCAAGCCCAAGGAGCTTGCAGTCTTCACCCGGCAATTCTCGGTCATGATCGACGCCGGCCTGCCCCTGGTGCAGTGCCTGGATTCGTTGGGGCAGCAGCAGGAAAACCGCGCCTTCCAAAGCGTGTTGCAGTCGGTGAGGGAAGACGTCGAGAATGGGACTTCCCTGGCGGCGGCACTGGAACAACACCCCAGGGTCTTCGATCCCCTCTACAGCAGCATGGTGGCATCGGGAGAGGCCGGAGGCATCCTGGACACTATTCTCCGCAGGCTGTCCACCTACATTGAGAAGGCCGTCAGGTTGAAGCGCGCGGTGGTGTCCGCCATGGTCTATCCGGCCGTTGTCCTGGCGGTCGCCATGGCAATCGTGCTCCTGATCCTGTGGAAAGTGGTGCCGATGTTCACCACTCTCTTCGTCAGCCTCCAGGCCGAGCTCCCCCTGCCGACCCGGGTGGTGATCGCCACCAGCCAACTGGTCGGCCATTCCCTTCCTTTCCTCATGTTCGGCGCCTTCGGGCTTGCTTACACCTTCCGGCGTTACTACGCGACCGCGGGCGGCCGCCATGCCATAGACCGGGCCCTGCTGAGGATTCCCATCCTGGGAGGAGTGATGCGCAAGATCGCCATCTCCAGGTTCTCCAGAACCCTGGCCACGCTCCTTTCCGGAGGAGTGCCGATCCTGGAATCTCTGGCCATCACTGCCGGAACGGCAGGCAACGCGGTGGTGGAGGAAGCCGTCCTCAAGACTCGCGGCGCCGTCCAGGAGGGAAAGGCCATGGCCGAGACCCTTCGCAATTCCCGGATATTTCCTCCCATTGTCACTCAGATGGTGAGTGTGGGGGAGCAGACGGGCGCCCTGGACGCCATGCTGACCAAGCTGGCCGAGTTCTATGAAGACGAGGTCGACGCCGCCGTATCCGATCTGTTGACCGCCCTGGAGCCTCTGCTGATCCTGCTGTTGGGACTGCTGGTCGGCGGAATCGTCATTTCCATGTACCTGCCGCTGTTCTCGCTGATTTCCAGGCTGTCGGCACTTTAGGATGTTGCGAAATCCGGGATCGCCCGGGATTGTCGTTGACACGGCAACCGTCGTCCTGTATCAACTTGGAAACCCTCACCGAGACGCTTCGGCAACTTATGTTCTTCACACTACTGATCATCACGTTTCTAATTGCCCTGGTAGTGTCCTATGGTGTGGTGCGCCTGTTTGACCGGCCCATAGCTTCAATACTCCATCGGATCGTAGAAGAGGATTTGGGCGGGGCCTGGCACCGCTACATCAAGTTCGCGGCCTACGTGGTCGGCATCTCGTCAGGCGTCCGCATCCACCAGTTGGAACGGTATATCTCGGCGCCCCAGAAGGACGATGAGATTCTGCTCCTGACCTCGGAGCGGTGGACGCTGGAGGTCTATCGAACCATCATCGAGACGCTGCAAGGCATCGCCTGGATGCTCCTGGTAGTCTTTGTGGTGGCGCTGGTGGCCTACGTATTTGCGAAGGGCTTTGAGCTGAAGCAGTCTCGATCAAAATCTTGACAGTTTGGGTGGTTTCCGTATACTTTCGCATCCGTTGTAATGTTTTTAGGGATTTGAGTTGTAAGCATGTCGAAAACGAGGTTGTTCCCCCTGGCGGTCCGATTGTCTGCAGG
>JAPPFQ010000677.1 GCA_028875135.1 Acidobacteriota bacterium | reverse complement strand
GAGCCCATGTGCTGGAAGGCCACGTTGGAGCGGTCCTGGCGGTTCTGGCGCAGCCCGCACAGGTAGACGGCTTCCTGGAAGCCCTCCTCCTCGGCGATGGCGGGATAGGCCAGGCCGGCGCGGCCGTCGGGCACGGCGGTGGTGGTGCGGGTGGTCAGGCTCACCTCCGAAGAACCCGAAACCTCCACCCTCAGGGTGCCGATACGGTTGCCGGACCCGGGAATGGGAATGCCGAGCTCTGAAAGGTAGTCGATGGCGTTGGGTTGGATGCGCTGGCGTCCCGGAGCCAGGGTGTCGGTGGCGGTTCCGCTGCCGCCTCCGGCGCGGGCGGTGTAGCTGTAGTGGAGGGTGGCCTCTTCGCTTCCCCGGTTGGTCAGGGTCAGCTCCGAGGTGAAAAAGGCGTTGTTGCGCCCGGCCGAGGTCAGCAGCACGGGGACGAAGAGACTTGTGTCCCCTGAGGTGAGCTGAAAGCTCTGGCTGCCGGAACTCCCATCGCTGCAGCGATAACTGGACGTACCGGCAGTCGCGGAAGTAAAGGTGAGTCGAACCGTACAGGAGGTGTCGTCATCGTAGGTCAACGTCAGCGTTCCCGTCCGGGGCCCGTGGCTTTGGAAGGCGTAGCTGCCGGTCTTGACAGCCCCCTCCGCATCGGTTTCCTCGAAGTGGTTTCCCGCGAGGAAGATGAGCCGACTTCTATCCGAGGTCAGCACCTGCCCCGCGTCCAGGCGGGAGAACTGGAGGCCGCCGTCAATGTGCTGGTGGATCCAGTCATAGAGGGCAGAAGTGCGGGTATAGACTGTCGGGTAGCTCCCCTCTGCGCCTCTCCGCCCCAGGGAAGTGATTCCCACTTGCCCCCAGCCGTCGTCAGGAAGAGCCACCAGGAGGGGACCTCCACTGTCTCCGGGGTCGGTTCCCATTCCTTCCGCCCCGGCGCACAGGGTGCGCTCGTGGACAATTTCGCTGTCTTTCCACAAACTGTCTCTCAGACAATCTTCCGGAGTCCAGAGGGGGATATCCACATCGTGAAGGATTCGAGGATAGCTGCCGTCATCCCTTCGACCCCAACCGACGGTGGTGGCAGCGCTGCCGGAAGGGGCGTACCAGGCTTCTTCCTCTGGAGTCAGTATCCGAACCGGTGTGGCTGGAGCCGGCTCCAGAATCTCGACCAGAGCGGCATCGTTTCTGAAGCCCGCACCCTCGTAGTAATAGTCCGGGTGGACGATCACCCTGCCGATCTCGTCTCTGGTGTTCTCACAAACTCCCTTGTCCCAGTCGTGCCCCAGGAAGACCGATAGCTCGCTGGAGTCAGTAACCGACCCGTCATGATCGACCAGACAATGCGCGGCGGTGAGGAGCCAGTTGGGGGCTACCAGGCTTGCCGTACAGAGACCTCGTGGATCGTCTATCCTTGCGACGAAGGGCCACTCCTCCGGGCCAACCTCCTCCCCGCCAATGATCCGATGGTGATCGCGGAGGGTGGTTCCATCCTGCGAATGGTTCGGGGAGGCCGCCGATAACACGCTGCTGATACTTGGGCCTCCGAGGAATCGGACCCGCTGACAATCGTGCGAACCCGGCTGCCGTCGGCACTCACTTCGAGAATTCGAGGGCCGGCTTGATCGGCAATGATCAATTTTCCGGACAGGTCAAAGGCCATCTCTCCTCTCACGCCTCCGCCCAGCAGGTCGGGGAGAGGAGAAAACAAGCTGATGGTTCCCTCCGGCTCGAGCCGGTAGACAACGCTGCCGTTTAAAAAGTGCAACCGGCCCTGAGAGTCGAACGCAAATGCGGGCACTTCGCCGAGGCCCGTCCTCAGGGCGGGCGTCCCGTCAGGGATGCGACCGTCCCGATGCCTCCCATTGCCCACGACCGTTGTGATGGTCGACCCGGAAGGGTCGATCCTGCGAATGCGGTAGTCAAAATAGCCGTCGGTCAGATAAAGCGCCCCGTCCGGACCAACGGTCATGTCGTCGATTCCGATGAATTGCGCCTCGGTCGGGGGGCCGCCGTCACCCTTGCAGCCCTCCTCTCCACTTCCCGCGTGATGAAAGAACCTGCCGTTCTCGACCCGCCAGATCCGGTCATTCTCTTGCGCGATGTATATCTTGCCCGAACCCGGATCGAAGCCGATTTCCTCGAGCCGGTCGTCCCAGGGTCCGTCGTCGAAGACGGTGGTGATGATTCCATTGGAGTCCACCCTGTGGACCAGAAACCAGTCGGTGATGTAGACCTCGTTGCGCCGGCCCACGGCGAGCCCCAAAGGTCGACGCAGATCGGCTTCGGTCGCGGGTACCCCGTTGGCGGCCGGGGCGCCAGGCTCCCTCCGCCGCCCCGTTCCGGCGAATATGGAAACCTCTCCATCAGGCGCGATCTTGAGGACTCGATGAGCATCGCTCTCAGAGACCAGGATGTTGCCTTGGCCGTCGACGACAACGTCACTGTGGTGGGTCAGCGAAAAGTCGAAGGAGGTTTCCTGTCCGCGCGCACTTGGCGCCGTTGGCATCAGAGCCAGCAGGGAAACGGAAAATACCGTCGGAATTATCGTTCGCAGGGTCATCACTCTCTCCCGCCGGCCCAGGCGTGGCCCCGCCGATCAATGTGATTGGGTCGAAGGCTAATGGTGGTCCACCCGCTGGCCGTCGGGGCGGTTCCTGAACTCCCGGACCAGTTGCAGGAAAGCCTCCACCACCGCCTCGAAGATCACCCGGCCCTTTTCGGCGGTCGCCAGCTTGGGGTCTCCCACCACCCCCGTCTTGCTGAAGCGGGTCCAGATATCCATGAAGAGCACCGGGGAGCTTGCCATGAGATCCAGGAAGATGAAGTTGGAGGGAGGGAGGCCCATTTCCTTGACGGCCTTTTCCATCTGCACTCGGTCAGGGTCCAGGTGCAGGTAGACCGAGGTCTCCAGTTCCCCGGCGTGGGCGATGCCTCCCCGCTCCGATTCCCGCACCTCCTGGATTTTATCGGCGGCAAGGGAGGGCCAGATGAAGGCGCCGCAGAGGCTGTCGGTCTCCAGAATGGTCCTGCGGGCCACCAGTTCCAGGATGGGCATGTTGGAGCCGTGCCCGTCGGCGATCAGGATGCGCTTGAATCCGTGGTGAGCTACGCTCTTGGTGACATCCAGAACGAAGTTCAGCAGGTGCTCCATGCGGATGTCGATGGTTCCCGGGAAGTCCATGTGATGGGTTTCAAAACCGTAGGGAATTGGTGGGAGCAGCAGAATTTCTCCATCGGCGCGGCGGGCCGCCTCCTCGCAGATGGACTGGACCAGGAAGTTGTCGGTGTCCAGCGGGAGGTGGTGTCCGTGGTCTTCGACCGAGCCGATCGGCTGGACCACCACCGGCTGGCTGGGCACCAGGTCCTTCAACTCCTGCCAGGTGTATTGCTGATACCAGTAGCTCTTGCGTTCCATAGTAGCCTCGTTTCAGTGCCCATCAGCCTGTCAGAATCGAGCCGAAGCGCCCGATGACCAGCTCCAGTTGGTCTAGACGCAGGCTCACCGGGTTGAGGATCAGTCGGCCCTGAGGCATCTCCTGTTGGCCGACCGCCACCGCCGGGTCCCCCTCCAGCAGGCCCAGCACCAGGTCCACCAGCGTCAGCCCCGCGGGGTTCTCTTCGAGCTCCACGGCCAGCAGCGGGTAGCCCGGCTCCCCTCCGTCCACGACCGTGACCCTCAGGTGGGGAAGTCCCTGCAAGCCGGCTTGGAGAGTCCGTATCTTGCCGGCCTGCTCTTGCCGCCAGGCCTCGGAATCCTGTTTGAGGTAGGCTCTCACGGCCGCCACCAGGCCGGCGATTTCCTCCTTGCCCACCTTGAGCGGCCGCCCGATTCCCTGCAGGGGCGGGCCGGGCAGCCGGCCCGATTCCAGAAAGCGGTCGCGCAGCATCCAGGTCTCGGGCCAGACGTCCATGTCCTGGTGCTGCAAGGCCACCGAATCGACCAGGTCCCGGCGGCCCACCAGGATCCCCGAAGCCTGCGGGCCGCCCAGGGCCTTGCCTCCCGAGAAGGCCACCAGGTCGGCTCCGGCGGCCACGAAGCGTTGCAGGTTTTCTCGGGGAGGCAGCGAGGCGGCCGCATCCACGATGACGGGCAGTCGATGGCGATGAGCCACCGCCACCGTGTCCTCCAGGGAGACCGCTCCCCGGGCCTGCATGTCCACCCACAGAACGGCTGCCGTCCCGGGATGGATAGCCGCCTCGATCTGCCA
This sequence comes from Acidobacteriota bacterium, assembly GCA_028875135.1. Lineage (GTDB taxonomy): Bacteria > Acidobacteriota > Terriglobia > Versatilivoradales > Versatilivoraceae > Versatilivorator. The sequence goes on along the minus strand of JAPPFQ010000677.1, from coordinate 4,280 downwards.
GGGCGCCGTTGGCCGCGTCTCCGGGTTTCCCAGTTGCCCCACCTCCACCAGACTGGCGCCGGCAGCCCGAAGCGCGTGGTCATAGGCGTTGCGCTGGCAGCGCTGCACGACGATTTCGTTGGGCATGCCGCTGCTGTCGGGAAGTTTCTCCATCCTGCGGATGTCCAGGCCCGCCAGGCAGGCCGCGGCGGCAAGCTGCAATCCGGCGGCGGCGCCGCAGGTGACATATCCAGCTTCGGCGCCGGTTACGACCGCCAGGTAGCTCCCCGCCCGCTCCTGCAGCTCTTCGATGGATACGCTCCAGCGGGAGGCTTCGCCCATGGCCTCCACGGCTTCCGGCACCATGGGCGGCCCGCCCAGGCGGGTCAGCGTCCCGGCGGCATTGATCACCCGCCGCACCCCCAGACTTCGGTAGATGTCTTCCAAGGGAACTCGCTCTCTTTGGGGTCGCTGCCGCAACTACCCGCCGGCCGGGTTCAACGTCGTTTGGGTCTTGATGTCCGGAGGCCTGGATTCCAGAGCCAGGTAGTGGTAGCGGGCTCCCAGCCACCGGGGCAACTGGTCGCCGTAGTGAGGACTGCCGGGATTTCCCGACTGTCCCTGGGCGTCCACCGTCCACAACCCCGCATCCGGACTGCCCAGGTCGGCGATCATTCGGAAGTTGGCTCCCATGGTGGCGCCCCAGTTGGGGTCATACCCGGTATTACACACGGTGATCCCGTTGCCCTTCACCGGTCGCCCTCCCCGATCCAGCAGGCTTCCCAGATCTCCCCGGCCCGAGAGCACGTGCCTGAGGTGGATCCGATGGGCCCGTCCCCAGGTCCAGCTTGAGACCTTGGGACCCATCCGCCGGGCGAGCTCGGCCAGGCCGGCGCTCCAGGCCCGGACCACGGCGCTGCGGCGCGGCTGGTGCTCGAACCAGCCCACCGGGTCTTCCCTGAGCAACTGCGAAGCCAGTCCGCCGATGGCCCCGGAAACCAGCTCAGCCTGGTCTTCGGGAAAGCGCTCGCACGCCACCGTGCGGCTCCAGTGGGTGAAGAAGGTCTCGAAAATGGAGGCGCCGGCGCTGTCGGTCTCCATGCGGCCGTCCCAGCCCCTGAGTTCTTCCACGGCTTCTTCATTCTCCGGGCTGTGCTCGTCCAGGATCTGCAACAGGTGCGGCAGGCACTCCCGGGCTCGCAGGGAGAGAACGTCGTGCTGGATCCCAACCAGGTCCTCCCGTGACAGGTCTCTCCTGTCCTCGATCCTCTGCCGAACCCGGCGCGCCCGGTGGCCGCTGCTCCAGGTGCCGGAGAGGGGGTAGGGATAGTCGTCCGGAGCCGGCCGGTTGTTGGCGGTGGCGATCCAGCCTCTTTCCGGGTTCTTCAATGCAGGCATGCCCTCGAAGGGAATAAGCCCGTCCCACTGATGGGCGGGATCCCAGCCCGGCCGGTAGCCTCTTTCCCAGACTCGGCGGATCGGAATCCGACCGGTGGACTGCTGTCCGATGTTCCCATCCACGTCGGCGAACACCAGGTTCCAGGTCGGCATGATCCATTCCTTCAACGCCTGGCGAAACTGGTCGACGCTGTCGGCCCGGTTCATTCGCTGCAGGGCCGGCAGCAATCCCGAGCCTTCGGCGCCCAGCCATCGGAGCGACACCGGACCCGTATGCTTCGCCAACGGGGGAAGCACCGAGTCCACGATGGGGCCGTTTCTGGAATGGCGCACCGTCAGAGTCAGCGAGGGAGCTCCCTTCACCTCGATCTCCTCGGTTCGCTCTCGCGCCGGCTCCCAGTTTCCGTCATGGAGAAAACAGCCGGGATGGCCGGGATCGGTCTTCTCCTGATAGAGATCCCGCTGGGAACAGATGTTGTTGGTAATGCCCCAGGCCACCCGTGGGTTGCGGCCGATCATCACGGCCGGAACGCCCGCGTAGCCGGTGCCGGCCACACTGAGGGAGGGGCTGCTCAGGTGCACTCCGTACCAGCAGGAGACGGCGGCGAAGGCGATATGGGGATCGCTGGCCAGCAGCGGCTTGCCGCTTCGAGTTCTCGATCCCGCAATCGCCCAGTTGTTGCTGCCCTCCCCCTCGCAGGGGTCGCCGCCGGAGGGACCCACCGCCGGGTCGGCCGCCGATTGCCGGGGCCGCGACGCATAGTCGCCGGCGTGCAGGATGCTCTCCTCGTCGGATTCTCCCTGAAGGAAGGCCCGGTAGAGAGCGGAACCGGGGAGGCGGCGCTTGGCCAGTTCCGGAATCACGATGACCGGGAAGCGCCCCGTCAGATACCACTGGAACTCTACCTGGATGGCCAGGCTGGCGGCGGGGGACCAGGGCTCGGGCTCATAGTCGAGCAGGTCAAACTCGATGGGCAGGGAGGTGGCGGTTCGGTCCATCCAGGCGTTGATCCCGTCCGAAAAGGCCTGGAGTCTTTGGGCCACCTCATCCGGGAGGCGGCTCTCCTCCTCGGCCGCGATGTCCGGCAGCCCCACGGTTCTGACCAGCAGGTCCGACTCGGTTCCTTCCGGACCCAGAATCTCGGCCAGCCTCCCCTGTCCCTTGCGCCGCAGGTAGTCCAGTTGAAACAGCCGGTCCTGGGCCATGGCAAAGCCGTAGCTAAAGAACAGGTCCAGGTCGTCCTCGGCCATGTGCCGGTATGTGGGGAATTCCCCAGGAGTCGCGCTCGATCCGGACGGGACGCTTCACCGCCAGTTCATGGCTGGCTTCCATATCCGGCACTCTGGAACGGATCCGGCCCTGCCACCACGCATCGAACTGCTGCCTCGACATGCCCGAGGCCGCGCAAAGGGATTGGATGGACTCGCCCGCCCCCAGTCTCCTGAGACGGTCGTCGACGGATTTTTTCATTGGTCAGTCCTTGGGCGCCCCTTCGTGGATGTCTTTTTCCTGCTTGCCGGTCCGGGGCGAGGCGCTCCCTGGAGGTTGAAGTATTCATTCCGCTCACCCGGACTCCCCCGGGCCAGGTAGAGCCTCAGACCGGACCAGTCGAACCCGGTGGGAGAAACGAAGGTGCGATCGATGCGGACGTAAGTCGGAATGTACTTGATGGTGATGCCGCAGCGTCGCCGCCGGGAACGGTTGGGATTGGACCCGTGCCACAGGAAGACGTCGTGGGCGGAGAACTCCCCGGCCTTGAGCTCCACGTCGACCGCCCGGGTCTGATCCACCTGCCGGAAGGCCAGGGGCAGAGTGCTCCGGCGGTCCCTATCGACCCGGTGGTTCAGGAGCACCTTGTTGCGGTGGGACCCCGGGATGACCTGCATGCATCCGTTTTGCCGGTCCGAGTCGTCTACGGCCAGCCACACGGTGAAGGTCTCCATGGGGTCGATGGGAAAAAAGGCGGCATCCTGGTGCCACTCCACTTCCAGACCGTCTGCGGGACGTTTGCTGATGATATAGGAGGTAAAGAGGGCAACGTCCGGACCGAGAATCTGTTCCGCAATGTCCACCAGCGGCTCGCTGAGGAAGAGATCCAGAAAATAGCGGTTGCGGTAGTGCACCGACGGCATGTTCTCGGGCCGGGTCCCCGCCGGCAGCCCGGCGATGAGCCGGTCGATCTCCTCCCGCAGGCGGACCAGTTCGGCGTCGGACAGAAGCTTCCCGCCCCGGACGAAACCCTGCTGCCGGTACTGTTGCAGCGCTTGCCGGGTCAACCTGGCCATGGTGCATTCACCGGGGCCTCGTCCGTGCGGAGGCCAGTTTGGGTCAAGGATGCGGGTCTGTTTCTGGTTCCGGATCGGTCAGGGCGGCAATGATATTGCCCGTTCCCGGGGAAGTCAAACCCTTCTCCACGGCGGGTTTGGGGCTGCTTCAACCGCGGCAGGACAGTCGCTGTTTTCGCCGGCTTGGCTCCCGATCAGGGTCATGATAGAGTTTGCCGGAGGCCGACAGCGGGCCTCCTGTGGCTGTTTAAATCGACCCTCCGGCGCCGGACTGCCGGGGTTGCGCCATGACTGCCGAGTCCGAGTTCTCCATCGTTCACTTCTCCGACGCTCATCTGTTCGGCGATCCCGCCCATGTGATCTACGGGGTGGAGCCCGCCCGCGCCCTGAAGGCCGCCATCGCCTCCATCAACGCCATCCGGCCGCGTCCCGACCTGTGCATCTACACCGGCGACTCGGTCTCCGAGCAAACCGAGGCCGCCTACCGGCTCTTCAAGGCCCAAATGGAAACGGTCGTCCCTCCGGTCCATTACGCGATCGGGAACCACGACGACCGCGGGAGCCTGCGGCGGCACCTGCTGAACCAGGACCAGACCGGTGGTGATCCCTACTACTAC
>JAPPFQ010000102.1 GCA_028875135.1 Acidobacteriota bacterium | reverse complement strand
CTCGCGCACCATTCGGAGCTGCTTGCGGACTTCTCCCAGGTCCCCTGCCGGGATCAGCCTGTCAAACCGTTGGGATCCCAGGGGACAATCGGCAAACCCGGCGATGACCCGCTTCAGGTCTCGATAGTCCAGGACGTCCAGGTCGGAAACGGTCATTGAAAATCGGAGGGAATTCAAAATCCTTAATTGTCCGTCCGCCGACCTGTCCTGTCAACAATGCCTGCTTTTATTTTTCCGGCTCGATTCAACGGACCACGGAATGACAGGTCCCCATCTCCTCATGCTCGAGGCTCCGCTCCTCGAGCTGGATTGTGGAATGCTCGATCTGAAACCGATCCCGCACGATGGCGCTGAGTCGCTCAAGGACCTGGTGGTTTCTCTGATCGCCGGACAGCACCGCATGGCAGCTCATGGCGTGAAACCCCGAGGTGAGGGTCCAGACATGCAGATCGTGGATCGAGTCGACGCCTTCGACACGGCACAACTCTTCCTGCACGGCAGCCAGGTCTATATGCACGGGAGTCGCCTCCAGCAGGATGTTGACCGAATCCCTGACCAATCGCCAGGCGTTGTAGAGGATGAGGGAGGCCACCAGGATGCTGGCCAGGGGATCGGCGAGGTACCATTGCCTGTAGGCCATCAGCAGGCCTGCCACGATGGCTCCCACCGAGCTCAGGGCATCTCCGGCCACATGCAGGAAGGCGCTGCGAACGTTGAGACTGGCGGATTGGGATCCATGCAGGAAGTAGGCGCTCGCCAGGTTGACGGCCAACCCCAACGAGGCGATCAGCAGCATCCATCCGCTCTTGACCTCCTGAGGGTTCAAGAGCCGGTGGTAGGCCTCATAGAGGATCCCCAGGGAAATCACCACCAGGGTCACTCCATTCAGCAGCGCCGCCAGAATCTCTGCCCGGTGATACCCATAGGTCTTGGAGGCCGTGGCCGGCCGGCCGGCGCACCAGAGAGCAAACAGGCTCAAGCCCAGGGCCGCCGCATCCACCAGCATGTGCCCGGCGTCGGCGATGAGCGCCAGACTTCCGGTATAGAGTCCACCCAGAAACTCGACCACCAGGTAGGTGGTGGTGAGCAACAGGGCGATGCGTAGCGCCCTGAGAGGCGAAGGCCCCCGGCCGGCTCGCCCTTCACCTGGGCGGTGGTGGTGATGATGGACCATGACGCATCCCGCGGGAGCCGACCGCCGGACCCGCCGGCTTTCGCCCCCATTATAGCGCCCGCTTTCGTGTAGAATAAATTTGCAGGGTGAATCATTGCGGTAGCGCCGGTGTGCCGGCGGAGGGCTTTGTAAACAACATGATATGGAAGATCGCCCAACCGGACCCCACCCGGGTCAGGGAGTTGGCCCGCGCTCTGAATATCTCGGGAATTCTGGCAGCTCTCCTGCTCAATCGCGGCCTCCACGCCACCGAACCCGCCAGAAAGTTCCTGGACCCCAAGTTCAGCCATCTCCACGATCCGTTCCTCATGTGTGACCTGGAGCTCGCCGTCAACCGAATCCGGGAAGCCATCGACCGGCGCCAGAAGATACTGATCTACGGAGACTACGACGTTGACGGAAGCACCGCCGTGGTCATCCTCAGAAAGGCTCTGGAGATGTTGGGCGCCGAGTGCTCCTACCACATCCCTGAACGGTTGGTGGAGGGCTACGGCATGAAGATTTCGATTCTGGAGAAGGCCGCCCGCGAGGGAGTCCAACTGGTGATCACCGTCGACACGGGCATCAAGGCTTACGAGGCCGTGGAGCGTGCCCGCGCTCTCAATCTCGACTGCGTGATCACCGATCATCACCTGCCTGAAAACGGTTTGCCCGAAGCTTTGGCGGTGGTCAATCCCAAGCGTTCCGACTGTCCCTACCCGAACAAGCACCTCTGCGGGGCGGGGATCGCCTTCAAGCTGGTTCAGGCTCTGTTCATGAAGACCGGCAACGAAAAGCACCTCCCCGCCTTTCTCAAGGTGGTGGCCATCGGCACCATCGCCGACGTGGTTCCGCTCACTGGAGAAAATCGGGTGTTCGCCAAGCTTGGGCTGGAGGGACTCCAATCCCCCGCCAATCCGGGGCTGAGATCCCTGATCGAAACCTCCGGACTGGGAGGACGGTCGATCACCAGCACCGACGTCGGCTTCCGATTGGCTCCGAGAATCAACGCCGTCGGGCGCATGGGAGGCAGCAGGGAGGCCGTGGAGTTGTTTGCCGCCCGGGACGCGGCAGAAGCCAGGCGCCTCGCCGGCGAGATGAATCGGCTGAACCGGGAACGCCAGATCATAGAAGAGCAGATCCTGAGGGCGATCGAGCGCCGGATCGCTGCCGATCCGGATCTGGAGGCCTCCCCGATCAAGGTGATCGATGGTGACAATTGGCACGTCGGGGTGCTTGGAATCGTAGCCAGCAAGATCGCGGAGCGCTTCCAGAGCCCAACGCTGATCATTTCCAAGATCGACCGGGTGGGCTCGGGTTCGGGTCGGGCTCCCGAGGGGTTCCATTTGCTCCAGGCCCTGGAAAGCTGCCGGGACCTGTTTGACCGGTTTGGAGGGCACGCCCAGGCAGCCGGATTTCAGCTTCATGCGTCCAAAGTGTCCGAACTGCGGCGGCGAATCAACCGATACGCAGCCTCGGCCGGTGATTTCAAACCTGGCGAACGCCAACTCAACGTGGATGCTGAAGTTCGTTTGTCCGACCTGGACGACACGGTCTATCGTCAGATTCAGCGCCTTTCCCCCTTCGGAAAGGAAAATCCGGCTCCCCTGTTCGTGGCGCGGCAACTGACCCTCATCGCCGAACCGCGAATCCTCAAGGGCAGGCATCTCAAGTTTCGGGTGGAGCAGGATGGGAGGGCCATGGATGCCCTGGCATGGAACAAGGCGGACCGGCTGCCATCCATTTGCGGGTCCGGGGGAGTGGTTTCGCTGGCTTTCGAGTTGTCCGAGAACCTGTACTCGGGGTTCAGGGCCCTGCAATTGGTGGTTCGAGACGTTCGGACCGAATAGAGGACCAACCGTCCGATGCGACGCAATCTGCTCAAGCTCGGCCGCATCATCCCGCTATTGGTGGTGGTGAGCGTGGTCGGGGCTGTCTGCATCAGCTACTACCGGAGCGCCCGTACGCCCGGAACGGTGCCTGTCCCGCAAGTGGAGTCGCTCCCGGAAGGGGCCACCGACTTGATCGAAGGGTTCAGCGTGTCCCACTCGGAGCAGGGAAAGACCACCATTGAAGTCACTGCCGAGGTCCAGCTTGGACTGCAGGACAGCAAGAGTCTTCTCGAGCAGGTAAAGGCCAAGGTCTTTCGCAGGCAGGAAGGGCAGTTCGACACCATTACCAGCTTGCGTTGCGAAGTGGACCAGGTCAGCAAGGACGTGGTCTTTCTCGAGAACGTAGTGGTCACCCTGGACACCCCCGACGATGGCGGCGCCGGGTCGATACCCGCCATCGTGAGGGCGGAACGCATGACCTACTCGCGGAGCCGGGATCGGGTGACGAGCGAGGCCGCCGTGAGCTTCGAACGCGGGCGGATGAGCGGAAGCAGCCAGGGGCTGGTCTACCACCCCCGCAGCGGCGTGATCGTCCTGCCTTCCCAGGTGGACCTGAGGGTGCTGCCCGCGCATGAGGAGGATCATCTCCTGCGGATCCGGGCAGACCGCTTGAAGTTCCACAAACCGAGCGGCCGGGTGGCCCTGCGTTCCAACGTTCGGGTGAAAAAGGGCCCTACCGAATTGACCGCGGAGGAGATGCGGGTATTTTTCTCCACACCGGCCTGGACTCTGAGCCGTATCCAGGCCCGGGGCCGGGTTCGATCCAGGTCCCTGGATCCCAATGTGATGATCGAGGTCCGGGCCGACCGGCTCCGCTACCTCTTCGGGGTCGGACCGGACGGGCTCGACAAGGTCGTCGCCCGGGGGAACGCCGTGGCCCGCCCGTTGACTGCCCGTTCCCTCCGCGAGCTGTCCGCCCGGGAAATCACGGTGTCTCTTCCTCCCCGGTCCCGGTCCATAAGGCAGCTTACGGCCGTTGGAGACGCCCGGGTCCGATTCCAGGCGCCGAGTCCCTCCCGGGCAGGGAGCCGGACCGGAACCGGGAAGTCCTCCCCACCTTCCGACGGAATCACCCGGCGCATTCTGACTTCTCCCCGGCTGCATGCTCACTTCCGGCCGGGAACCGGCCTCCTGTCCCGGGTGGAGGCCCTGGGGCCCAGCACCCTGGAAGAGATCCCTGGAGGACCCGGAGAGGAAAAGCGGAGTCTGTCGGCCCGGGCCATGAGTCTGTTTTACGGGGAGAAATCGGAACAACTGGAGCGTTTTACCGCCGACCGGGAGGTAGAACTGGAATTCTCCTCGGCCTCCGGAACTGTCCGGGAAACCAGCAGCCATCACCTGACGGCTCTTTTCGACGGACAGACCGACCGGCTGTCGGAAATCCGCCAGACCGGAGACTTCAGCTATCGGGAGCCGGGCAGGCAGGCCTGGGCGGAATCGGCCACCCACCGGGTCGATTCCTCTCTCATCAGGCTGGAGGGGCGCCCCAAGGTGACCGATGCCCAGGGTGAGACCGAGGCCGATGTGATCGAATTCCATCGTGACCGGCATCTACTCAAGGCCCAGGGCGGGGTTCGATCCGCCTATTTCGGCGCAGGGGCCGGACCCGGCGCCCAACCGGCGGTCTTTGCTTCGGCCCAGTTCATGGAGTATCGGACCCGGGAGGGAATCGGACGCTACCGAGAGAATGCCAGGCTCTGGCAAAAGGACCGGATCCTCTACGCCGAGGACATCCGGTTGAATCGCCTCGAGGGAAAGCTGGTCGCCACCGGTGGGGTGACCAACCTGTTCCACCGCCCGGGCGAAGCGGAGTCCTCCCCCGGCACGATGGTCCGGTCCCAAAAGATGACCTACGAAGAGGGGACCAGCAAGATCGTGTACGAAGACGGGGTCGCAACCACCACCCCGGAAGGCCGGCTGCAGTCGGACCGGCTCCAGGTCTTTCTCCGACAGGAACAGGGACAAACATCGGTGGACAAGGCCCTGGCCGAGGGGAACGTCAGAATGGCTCAGCCGAACCGAACCGCGTTCTCGCAATGGGCGGAATATCGGGGCCGCGAGGGCAAGGTGGTCCTTTGGGGAGGGCCGCCGCAAGTCGTGGATTACGAGCGGGGTTCCACCACGGGAGCTCGATTGACAATCGATATTGGGGGTGGTAGCGTTGCCGTCGAGGGCAATTCCCGGAATCGCGCCGTCACGACGCAACGTCTGTCCAGATAGGCCAGGATGCAAGTCTTGAAAGCGGCCAACCTGGTCAAGTCCTACAAGGGCAGACGGGTTGTGGACGACGTCACGCTCAGGATCCGTCAGGGAGAGGTTGTCGGGCTCCTTGGACCCAATGGAGCCGGAAAGACAACCACCTTCTACATCCTGGTGGGACTTACTTCTCCCGACCGGGGACAGGTATTCCTGGATGGCCGGGAAATAACCGATCTGCCCATGTACCTCCGGGCCCGGAGCGGTATCAGCTATCTGCCTCAGGAGCCCTCCGTCTTCCGCAAGCTGTCGGTCGACGACAACATCCTGGCCATTCTGGAAACGCTTCCCTACACCAGGACTCAGAGGCGTAATCGGCTGGATGACCTGATCGAAGAGCTGGGATTGATCCATGTGCGCAAGAACCTTGGCGATGCGCTTTCGGGCGGAGAAAGACGGCGAGTCGAGATCGCCCGTTCGCTGGTCATCTCTCCGTCATTCATTCTGTTGGACGAGCCCTTCGCCGGAATCGATCCGATTGCGGTGCTGGACATTCAGCGCATCGTCAACAGGCTGCGGGCCAAGGGCATCGGCGTCCTGATTACCGACCACAACGTTCGGGAAATCCTGAGGGTGACGGATCGCGCCTACATCATCAATGAAGGAAGGATCCTTCAGGCAGGGACTCCCCAGGAGTTGGCCTTGAATCAACAGGTCAAGCGGTTGTACCTGGGAGAAAACTTTCGCTTGGAATAACAGCCATGGCTTTCCTGGAGCAGCGGCTCAACCTCAAACCCAGTCAAAAGCAGGTGCTGACCCCCAGCCTGGTTCAGATGGTCAGCGTGCTGGCGCTCAACAAGCTCGAACTTGCCGAAATGATCTCCCAGGAGCTGATGGAAAATCCCGTGCTGGAAGAAGCCACCGAGATCACGGACTCGAACGAGGACGGCCCCGCCGGGGAGGAGCGGGCTTCCGACCCCGCCGACAAGGAGATCATCGAGATCACCGGCTCTCAGAACGGCGAACCCGAGGATCCCTTCGAGCACATCGACTTCGGAAGCTTTTTCGACGACTACCTGGATCCCGGCTATCGAACCCAGCTATCGGGCGAAGTCACCGAGCGTCCTTCCTTTGAGAACTTTCTGGCGGAACCCACCAACCTCTACGACCACCTGCAGTGGCAGCTGAGCCTGGCGGTGGCCCCCGAGCCTGTCCGAAGCGCGGCCGCCTCCATCATCGGCAACCTCAACCAGGACGGGTATCTGACGGCGGACCTCGAAGAAATCGCTGGTTCCGGCAACCATGCCGCGTGCGAAATTGCCGGAGCCCTGCAGCTGATCCAGACCTTCGATCCGGCGGGCGTCGGGGCGAGAGACGTGCGGGAATGCCTGCTGATACAGTTGAAACACCTTCCCGGGGACCAGTCCATCCCCATCGCGATCGTCAGGGATCATTTGAAGCGGCTGCAGAACAAACATTACGCGGAAATCGCCCGGGCATTGGACAAGCCGCTCGAGCTGATTCTGTCCCGGATCGGGATCATCCAGGACCTGGACCCCCGGCCGGGCCAGCGCTATAACAAGCCGGAAACCCGGGTCGTCGAGCCCGACGTGTTCATCGTCAAGGGCGAGAACGGCTACTCGGTGTCCGTAAACGAAGACGACCTGCCTCAGTTGCGGGTGTCCGGACGCTACCGAAGAATGATCAGCCGAGGCGGGATTTCCAAGGAAGGTCTGGAATACGTGAAAGAGCGCTATTCCTCGGCGCTCCGGTTCATCAGGAACGTCGAACAGCGCAAGCAGACCATCATTCGCGTCTGCGAGTCCATCGTGCGGCGACAAATCGATTTCCTGGACCACGGCCTCGACCAACTGAGGCCCATGATGATCAAGGAGGTGGCCGAGGAGGTGGGGGTTCACCCATCGACGGTCAGCCGGGCGGTGGCCGACAAGTTCGCCCAGACTCCTCAGGGGGTCTACGAGCTGCGTTTTTTCTTCTCGGAAGGGGTCCAAGGACCCGCCGGGACTCTCATTCCGCTGACCACTGCCCGACGCAGAGTCAAGCAGCTCATTCAGGAAGAAGACCCCACCAGGCCGTTGACCGATGAGCAGATCACGCGGAGACTGAACGGCGTCGGCATCATGGTCACCCGTAGAACCGTGGCCAAGTACCGCGAAGACCTGAAGATCCTGAGCACTCATCAGCGCCGCGTCAGATCGAATTCGCTCGCGCGTCCCAAGTCGGCCCAGGCAAATCGATGAGCCGCCCTCCGCGGCGCCGTCCTCAGCCCCTCACGGGTTGAGCGGGCGGCTCCCGATGGGAAACAGGGACGGGCGGGTCACTGGAGAGGATCCGATGCAGGTGGCATATACGGGGCGAAACATTGAAGTCACTCCCGCGCTGCGGGATTTTACCGAGGGGCACCTCAGGAAGATCCGCAAGATCCTGGGTGAAGCCATCCACGTCCACATCACCCTGACAGTTCAAAAACACCGGCAAATCGCCGAGATCCATTTGCACACCAGGTCCCTGGATATCAACGGACTTGAAGAAACCGACGACATGCACGCCTCCATAAACGCCGTGCTGGAAAAGGCCGAACGCCAGGCCTTGAAGCACAAGGGAAAGAAAATCACCAGAAAGCGCCACTCCGCCTCCCGCCCGTCCTCCAACTCCCCGAGCTCCAACCGGCCCCCGTCGCAGGCCCCGCGTGTCATCAAGTCAACCTCTTTCGCCGCCAAGCCCATGACCGTCGAGGAGGCCGTCCAGGAAGTCAACGGCGGCAACGGCAGTTTTCTGGTCTTCCGAAACGCCGAGTCCGAGAGAGTCAACGTCGTCTACAAGCGCAAGGACGGCAACTTCGGACTGATTGAACCCTAATCCGCAGTTCTCGCCGGGTCGCTGGAACCATGCAAGCCGGAATTCCCTTTGTCATCATCACGGGTCTGAGCGGATCCGGCAAAGATACGGTCCTCAAGGCTTTTGAGGACATGGGGTATTTCTGTGTCGACAATCTGCCCCTGGAGCTGATTCCCAAGTTCGCCGAGCTCTGCAACCGGGCCCGGGCACAAATCAAGCGCGCCGCCATCGTCATCGACGTGCGCGAGGGCGACGAGTTGGCCAGGTTTCCCCAGCTGTTCGAAACCCTGAAGAAAACTCCCCTGGCCATCACCCTGGTCTATCTGGAGGCCACCCCCGGCTCCCTGATCCGTCGCTATAGCGAGACCCGCCGGCCGCATCCGCTCAAGGGAGA
>JAPPFQ010000598.1 GCA_028875135.1 Acidobacteriota bacterium | reverse complement strand
CCCGTCAGCATCGAAATGCGAACATGGCGGCCCAAGAGAGATTGGGCCAGTCCCAGGACCTGGGGATGGGCCAGGAAGGGAGCCAGGGCCTGATTCACCCTCAAGAATCCAGGGACGTGTCCGATCGGCATGGGCAGGTCGGTGTGCACTCTGACATCTCTGGCAACACTCCGACGCAGGTCGTCCAGTTTCCCTGAGGGAAGCACCCCCGGAATGAGGCAATAGCCCCGATCTTGAAGTTGGGATGTCAATGCGGTGTGGTTTGCGTTCACTCCGGTCTCTTCCGGGTTGCAGACTTCGCCCCGGGGGTCTGGGTATGTATTGAAGGAAAAAAGTCTGGAGATATGCGGGCTTAGACCCGTTGGGTGGTTTTGATGGCTTCCAATGCCTCTCGATCTTTCTCCAGGATGGCAGGGTTGTCATTACAGCAACTGCCGGAGGAAGCCGAGTCTTGAATCACCGGCAGTGTCAGGTTGTGCCGGGTTGTATCGAGGGACACCTTCTTACCCTTGGCGAAGATCTCGTGCCGTCCTCGTGTCTTGTGCCACTCCGCCAGGGTGGCCGTCTGGTGCATGTTTTCGATGATCTGCCTCCAGCCGACCCCGGTGTTATAGGCGCAGAAGGAGATTTCCCCCTCCTGGGTGCCATAGGGAATGACACACATTTCGGTGCGCCGGAAATCGTAGGTCCAAAGATCCTGGAACCACATGCCTTCCACGCACAGCACCCGCCAGTCGTCCTTTTCGCTGCGGGTCTTCATGCGGTCATTGCGGTCGCTGTCCGATCGCGCCGAGCTCGGCTTGAACAGGTTGACGATTTGCGAGATGGGAAAACCCCGGGGAGCCAGGTCGGCCTTGAAGTTGCGCAGAATGGCCAGAGCCAGTTGGGCCCCGGTCAAGGCTTTGCCGCGAGCGGTGTCGGTAATGACCGCCACGTCTCGGATGAATTGTTCATAGTCGAAGAACTTGAACAGCGGAGTCCATTCGCCGGAACGGCGGTTGACCACCAGCAGGCTGAAGATGCCGCAGTTGGGGTGGCAGTTGCAGGCGCTCCATCCCCAGGAAGCATCCGCCCCTTGCAGGAGATCCATCACGCTGGTGAACGCACTGTAGGACGACAGGGGAAACCAGTCCCGCAGGGGCTGCCAGTCGGCGGACAACTGGCCCTTGAGATCCTGGGTCATCTGGGACAGGGTGTAGCGTTGCGCGTATCGGGTTTCGTCGTCGACATCTTCATCCCGACCGGTGAAGGATACCGGTTGGAAGGCGATGGTTTGAATCTTGTCGACGTTACGGGCGGCAAAATCCACGATGGACCCGATTCCATCGTTGTTGACACCGTTGACGATGGTGGTCACCAGCGTGGTCTTCATGCCCACCTTGGCCATGTTCTCGATGGCCTGCAACTTGACGTCGAACAGATTGCCGACGCCGCGGTGGCGGTTGGTTTCTTCGCTGGTGCCGTCGAACTGCAGATAGGCTCCGTGAAGACCCGCCTCATGAGCCTGCTCGGTGAACTCCTCGCTCTGCGCGAAGCGAATCCCGTTGGTGGCCGCCAGAACCCGATAGAATCCGATCTTCTTGGCGTAGGCGACGGCTTCGATGAAGTATGGGGACAGGGTCGGTTCTCCCCCGGAGAAAAGAATGATCACCTGGCGCCGTGGCTTGTAGGAGACGGCGCGGTCCAGAATGGCCTTGATGTCTTCGAATTCCGGCTGGTGAACATAACCGACCTGATTGGCATCCATGAAGCAGGGATTGCACATCATGTTGCATCGGTTGGTCAAATCCACGGTCAGCACGGCGCCGCGTCCGAACTTGATGCTGGAGTTTCCGTGGCGGTGCACGTGGTCATCCTCGGAGCAGCGAAAATCTCGTCCGAAGAAGAGCCCCTCGATGCGGCGAGTGAATTCGGGGCTGGTGGAGAGCACGTCTTCGAAAGGCCCGTGCTTGTCGCACACCTTCCGCATAATCACCTTGCCGCCCTCTTCCAGTATCTGGGCCTTGATCTCTCCGGGGTGTCCCGACATCAGCATGGAGAGGTCGGCGTCGCCGTTAATGATGGCATTGCGAACCTCGGGCACGCAGCGCGGACACAATGAGTCGGTGATTCTGGGGAATCCCAGGGTTGGGGCCGAGCGCTCGCGGCTCTTGAGCATTTTGTCCGGGGCCCAACGGGGAGTGGGGAGTTGGCCCTCGGGGAGGCTTCGATTGACGGCCTGGAAGGTCTTCCAGGTCAAGTCGGCGACACCGGAGAGAAAGGACGATCCCGAAAGCTGGTGCCACCAGCTTTGGTTCCGACCCTCTCTGAACATGTGGTCTGTGTACATCAACGCCTCCGGGATTGAGGAAATCGGGACCGCACACTGCCGAGGCAGGATGGTAAGGGCCGTAACCGAATCAAAGGCCTTTAGTTACCCCGCAACAGGCTAACAACTTCGAGTTGGCAATGTCCAGCAAAAACTGTCTCCTGAGCACTCCCCGGATAATGCCCGCCAGACCGTGGCCGGATTGGAGGTTGGCGCCATGGTTGTGGGGCGGGAAATGCAGCCTATGGTTCCTGGAAATGGAGCCGACGAGCGGGATTGAACCGCTGACCTGTCGATTACGAATCGACCGCTCTACCAGCTGAGCTACGTCGGCCCGAGCCGGATGCGCTTGCCGGCACAAGAAAATGCCCACCCCGAGGGATGGGCATTTTCAAAGAGGAGAGGGTTGACTAAGCAAGTCAATACCCACCATTAACGAAGAACTTTAGTGGGTTGAGGCCCTTGTTGTCAAGCCAATTTTTAAAACTATCGGAATTGAGAAAGGAACCCAAGAAAATGTCTAAATGGATTAATACCTGTGCTTTTTGCAAAATTAGCGGCAGGACAGGTCAGCTTTCCGGCAAACCAGAGGTTCTGCCATTCTCAATATCGGGTGCGACTTGGCGAAAAATGCTGTCTAACCACAAAAAGCACGAAAGTTACAAATTATGTTCTTGTGCCTTTTGTGGCCATTCCCGGTAAACGTCCCGCTGCCGAATTTTGCAAAAGGCTCATCTGTATCTTGAATTGTTCAATGGAGATCCGTGCTTCAGTTTCTTGACGTCATGGGAATTGAGTCATGACCAGGGTCGAACAGGAAAAGTGGCAAGCCAGGTACGCCGAGCTGCCTTCCGGCCAGTTTCCCCCCAAGCCTCCAGCCCGGTGGCTGCGCCGTTGGAGCCGGGTTGTTCCGCGCGGACGCGTGGTTGATCTGGGCATGGGACTTGGCGCCAACGCCTTGTACCTGGCTGCCCGGGGAGCTTCAGTACTTGGGATCGATATCTCGGAACGTGCCGCCAGGGCACTAAGTCAAACAGCCCTTAACCGTGGATTGAGGCTCGACCTGATCGTTGCCGATCTGGATGATTTCCCGCTGCCGGTAAAACGCTTCGATGCCGCCATTTGCTTTTTCTATTTGAATCGCCCCCTTTTCCCCCAGATCAGGAACAGCCTCAAGCCTGGTGGCGTAATACTGATGGAGTCCTTTGTGACAGACCCCCAACGGCCGAAGAAGGATCAACCCCGCTATCGGCTCGCTGAAAAGGAGCTGCTCGCGGCCTTTGGGGATTGGGAAGTTCTCGACTATGCCGAGGGCACCTGCCCGGAATCCCCCCACTCGCAGGCGGCCACGGCCCGCATCTGCGCCAGGAAGACCGAATAGTTCGCCCAATTTCGTGGGGCCTCTGACGATGTGCGGGAATTTGGGGGTGGTCAAATCATCCGGATTGGCCCCGGGTAGCGCGCCACGACTTCGTCCGCCGTCAAGAGCGTAAGCCCTTCGATCTGGGCCTGCGCGATCAGGATTCGGTCGAACGGATCCTTGTGTATGGGGGGAAGCAGATCCACAGCCGCCGCGTGGGGGCCGGTAACCGGCAGTTCCACGTAACCGTTCTCCAGCAAGCCCCGGCGCAGCAGGCGCGGGTCGGCGTTGAACTCCTCTCGCCTGATCCCCCTCTTGATGGCTACCTCCCAGAGCGAAGCGGCGCTAAAGACCAGCTCGTTGTCCGGATCTTCCAACAGCGCACGCGCATCGGCCGGTAGTCGAGGCGACGCGCTCGCTGCCCAAAGCACGACATGTGTGTCGAGAAGGAGATTCAACCGTCACCTTCGAACAGGGCTTCGATCTCCTTGGAACCCATGCGGTCAAAGTTTTCGGGTACCGAGATTTTTCCGGCCATGAATCCGACCCGACGGGCGGCCCCGGCGCTCGGAGCTTCCACGGCGACGACCTTGACGACGGGCTTGCCCGCGCGCGCAATGATGAAGGGCTCACCGTTGGCGGCAGCCTCCACGAGACGTGAGAGATGGGTCTTGGCTTCGTGCATGTTGAACGTACGCATGTCCTGTCTCCCTGAACTTAGTCTACATAACTTAGTCCATTATCGCAAGCTCCTGGAACTCCTGTCGTGGATTGTAGAGGTGGGAAATTGACTTGACACAGAAACGGACCCCGTTGAATAGCCCCGCCTCCGTCCCGTCGTACGGATCATGCGAGAGTGAAACAGGGGCGTTCCAGACAAGCCTCTTCCAAAGAGACCTCCCGATGCGATATTTTGAGACGGAGCGGAACCGCGGCGCGGCCGGTCCAATCCTTGGGCGGGGGAAGGGAACCCATGTCTCTGGTTGAGATCCTAGTGAACGGGGAAACCCGAGAGCTGAAGTCCGGGACCACGGTGGAGGAGCTGGTCCGGGAACTGGGCCTGGTTCCGGACCGCCTGGCGATCGAATACAACCTCCATATCCTCAAGAAGAAGCGCTGGTCGACAACGGCCCTGGCCAACGGGGATCGACTCGAGATCGTTCACTTTGTGGGTGGAGGATCAAGCGCCGGTCCGCGGTCGCACCGGCAGCTTCAGTAGGCCGGTCCCAAACAGCGAGAGGCATCGTCACATGCAATGCATTGAAGTACTCGGCAAACAGGAATTTTCCTCTGAGAAAATGAAGAAGGTCAGCCTTTTCGACACGGCCAACCTTTTTTGCGATCTCTATTGCCTGCGCCCCGGGCAATCCCAGAAGCCCCACACCCATCAGGGCGCCGACAAGATCTATTTCGTTCTGCAGGGTAAGGGAACTTTTGTGGTCGGAGAGGAAGAGAAGGTGCTTGAGGCAGGAGAGATCGTGCTGGCTCCGTCGGGGGCCGTTCACGGCGTGACCAACCATACCCCGCAAGCCCTCAACCTGCTGGTGGTGATGGCTCCCAACCCGAACCGCTGACCCGGAGGCTCGCGGAACCCCCGGGTTTGACCGCAGCCCACCTCAATTCGACCCCAATTTCCTTCTGATAGAGTCCAGCGCCAGGTCCAGCTCCGGAACTCCGATGAGCCTGCAGCCAAGCGCGTAGATCGCGACTCCGGCCGCGACCGAGAGGGCAAGGATGAGGGCTCTCCCGGCAAAGGCGACCGGCAGGAAGAGGTCGGCCATCCATCGGTAGAGATAGAACGTGCCTATCGCCATCACCAGAGAAGCTCCCAGGACCTTGAGGAAAGTGGTCAGGATCTTTGCCGTTTGCAGGGCACCGGCGGTTTTCTGCAACCAGTAATAGAGAAGAAAGGCGTTAAGCAGCGCGGCCAGGGAGGTGACCAGTGCCAGCACCTGGTAGCCCATGCTGTCGATGAGCAGCACATTGGCGGTGATGCTCAGGGCCAGGGTAGCGGCGCTGATGAGCACCGGGATTCGAGGTCTGTCGAGCGCATAGAAGGCCGGCACCATGAGTTTGATGGCCGAGTAGGCAGCCAGTCCCAGAGAGTAGTAAATGAGCACCCATCCGGTCTCCAGGGTGTCGGCAGCGGTGAATCGTCCTCGTTCATAGATCAGGGACACCACCGGATGGCTGAGGCAGATGAGTCCCAGAGATGCCGGAACGTTGAAGAAGAGGGAGAGGCGCAAGGAGGAAGAGAGCGTGTCGCGAAGTTGTTGGCCCCGATGGTGTGCGGCATGGGCGGAGAGGGTGGGCAGAGCTGCCGAAGCGATGGCCACTCCGAAGATGCCGATGGGCAAGTACATCAGGCGGAAGGCGGCGTTGAGCCAGGTTACGGCTCCCTGCTGCTGGTAGCTTGCCAGCCAGGTGTTCACCAGGAGATTGACTTGGGTTACCGCCAGGCCGAAGGTTCCCGGCCCCATCAGCAGCAGGATCTTCTTGAGGCCCGGATGGTCGAAAGAAACCCCCGAGCCGTACCGGAATCCGAGCTTCAATAGGGAAGGGAGCTGGAACGCCACCTGCAGAGCCCCGCCGACGATGACCCCGACGGCCATTCCAACCACGGGGTCGAGTCCATAGGCCGGCAGCAGCCAATACAACGACAGGGCCACCAGAATGGATCCCAGGTTGAACGTGGCCGGCGCCAGGGCGGGAACGAAGAACTTCCCGTGGCAGTTCAGCATTCCCATGGCGACGGCGGCCAGGGCCACCAGCAGCAGGAAGGGCAACATGATCCGGGTCAACAGGACGGTGAGCTCGAACTTGCCGGGTTGGTCGCCAAAACCGCCGGCAATGGTTTCCACGATCCAGGAGGCATTGAAGATTCCCAGCAGAACGATTACTCCCAGGACAACCACCAGGAAATTGATGACGAGGGAGGCCAGGCGCCAGGCGGCCAGCGGGCCCTGGCGCTGGAGGGTCTTGGTGAAGGTGGGCACGAAAGCCGCACTCATGGCGCCTTCGGCAAAGAGATCTCTCAGAAGGTTGGGGATTCTGAATGCGACGTAGAAGGCGTCGGTTTGAAACCGGGTAAACAAGGCCACCAGGAGGGTTTCCCGTACCAGTCCCAGGATCCTGCTGATGATGGTCGCGAGGCTGATCAGCCCGGCGGACTTGACAATCGGAGGGGGTTCGTGGGGCATCGGGGCGACTGCTGGGGGATTGAACGCAAGTTACTTCATCAGTTCTTCAACTTTTCGTTGAAGTTGTCTGAGAGACTTGTTCATTTCCGGCAGCTTGGTGAAGATCGCCGAACACTTCAACCAGAGTCGGTTGTCGATGGCAGGATAGCCGGAGACCAATTTGCCCGGTGCGACGTCGGAGGGGATTCCCGTCTGCGCGGTTGCGATGGCGCCGTCGCCGATCCGGCAATGGCCGGCCACGCCCACCTGGCCGGTCAGGATGACGTCGTCTCCGACGTCGGTGCTGCCGGCCAGACCCACCTGGGCGCAGAGAAGGGTGTTCCGACCCACCTTGGAGCCGTGCCCTACCTGAACGAGATTGTCCACCTTGGCTCCCTTGCGGATGCGTGTTTCGCCAACGGCAGCCCGATCCACGGTGGCGTTGGCTTGAACCTCGACCTCATCTTCCAGAACGACGGGCCCGGACTGAGTGATCTTGGCGTAACTTCCGTCCTCCCGCTTGGCGAAGCCATAGCCGTCGGCGCCGATGACGACGCCGTTCTGCAGGGTCACCCCGTTGCCGATAGAGCAATTCTCCCGAACGCAGGCATGAGAGTGGGCCGTAAAATCGTGGCCGATGGTAACGCCGGAATAGATCACCACATGAGGATGCAGAACTGCATTGTCCCCGATGACCACATCCCGGTCGACAATCACGAAGGGCCCGATCGAGGGGTTGCCGCCAATTACCGCGGTGTCGGCAATGACGGCCGTCGCATGGATTCCCGGCGGCGGAAGCGGGGGACTGTAGAACAGATCGATCGATTGGGCGAAACTCAAATAGGGGTTGCCGGAGCGGAGCGTGCTGATCGCCAGGGCTGGGAAGTCCCTGGACACGATGATGGCCGAAGCACGGGTGGAGCCAAGACGCTTCAGGTACTTTCGATTGGCGAGGAAAGTCAACTCGCCGGGACGGGCTTCTTCAATGGGAGCGACGCCGCTGATCGGGAGATCGCCGTCCCCCTCGAGGTCGCAGTTCAGAGCCTTGGCAATCTCGGCTAGAGTCATGGTGGGCAGGCTCAGGGCAGCTTCCGGCAACGGCTGAAATTATATTAGGATAACAGTGGCGTCAAGAAAACCCATGCTGCAATGATCAGCGAATTATCGGGATTCATCAACTACCTTGCGGTCGAAAAAGGACTCTCCAGAAACACCCTGCACGCCTACAAGTCGGATCTGGCAAAGCTCGGGAAATTTCTGGAAGAGCGACAACTTCCACTGGTTTCGGTGACTCAGAGCCACCTGCAGGAATTCGTCCGAACGCTTCAGCGGAAATCGCCCGACGGCCAACCCATTTCGGCCCGCTCCATTTCCAGAATTCTGGTCACGGTTCGCGGCCTTTGCCGCTGGCTGGTTCTGGAGGGAATACGGGCCGGAGACCCCTCCGAAAACCTGGAATCGCCCACTGTCGAGAAGAAGTTGCCCAAGGTTCTGTCACTGGATCAGGTGGAGGCGTTGCTGTCCCAGCCCGACCGGAGACCCGGAAAAACCCCCGCAGCCAGGGCCATGCGGCTCAGGGACAAGGCCATGCTGGAAGTGCTCTATGCGACGGGTCTGCGGGTTTCGGAGCTGGTGTCTCTGCAGGTCAGGGACCTGAATCTCGACGTGGGG
>JAPPFQ010000125.1 GCA_028875135.1 Acidobacteriota bacterium | reverse complement strand
CGGCTGCCCTGCCGGCAGGAGCGCCATGGACCCGGAAATTCGGCGCACACCTCCTCGAGCCGCAAGAGTGATGGAGGAGGCCCACCCGGGAGCGCGGGCGTCCCGCCCGCATGCACTGCCGTCGCGTGCCGCTCGGTTTCCCTGCGATGTGGCACCCGGCTACCGTGCCGTCGGGAACAGCATGAGCCCGGTCCAAGCAGAGCCCCGGCGCCGTTGCCGGTCCATCCAGGTGGAGGAGATGGCCGAGGCTGTGCCAGAATCTGTGCGGGCGGGACGCCCGCGCTCCCGGGTGGACTGCATTCCGTGACGTCGTCGCAGCAAAGGAGGTCCATCGGTATTCGTGTTCATTCGTGTCCATTTGTGGTTCGTCTTTAAAAGAGATCGGTAGTTTCTTCCTCGAATGATCTGTCCGGCAGGGCAGGGGGGGCACTTATATGTAAAACATTACGATTCAGCATTTATAGCGTTGATTCATAGATAGGTTATATGAGTAATTCAGAGATGGGACGAGACATGCGCGGTGATCGCCGATGAAGACCGTGGGACTGATTGTCAATCCCGTCGCAGGGATGGGCGGCAAGGTGGGGCTGAAGGGCAGCGACGGCCCTGAAATTCTGCGCCTGGCCCGAGAGCTGGGCGCGACTCCTGAAGCTCCCCGGCGGGTTGGCCAGGCGCTGGCTGCCTTTTCCGGATCAAGGGATCCGCTGCAATGGATCACTTGCCCGGGGGAAATGGGAGAGGACATCTGTCGTCGTGCCGGTCTGGACCCCCTGATCCTGGGTTCCACGAAGGGACGGGAAACCACCTGGGAGGACACCGAACGTGCCGCCGGGCAGTTGTTGGACAGAGAGGTGGACCTGCTGCTGTTCGCGGGTGGGGACGGCACCGCTCGGAATGTCTGCAAGGCCGTAGGCAGTGGCCTGGTGACCCTGGGCATCCCGGCCGGAGTCAAGATCCATTCGGCTGTCTACGCCGTCACGCCCAGGGACGCCGGGGAAGTGGCCCGCAGGTTTCTCGAGGGCGGTTTCAGGAGTGTTCGAGAGGGCGAGGTCATGGATATTGACGAGGAGTCCTATCGGCAGGGCATGGTGGAAGCCAGGCTCTACGGCTATCTGCGGGTGCCCGTGGAAGACCGGTATGTCCAAAGGATGAAGACGGGAGGAGTGGTCTCCGAGGCACAGGCGCTGGCCGGGATGGCTGAGGAGGTCGTCGATTGCATGCAGGAGTCGGAGGTCTTCGTGATCGGCCCCGGGACAACGACCAGAGCCATAACGGAGAGACTGGGTCTCTCAGGCACGCTGCTGGGTGTGGACGTCGTTTGCAACCGCCGCCTGGTTGGCCGGGATGTCTCCGAGCAACGACTGCTCGAGCTGACCGCCGGGCGTCGGGTCAGAATCGTGATCACTGTCATAGGAGGACAGGGCTATATTCTGGGCCGGGGAAATCAGCAGATCAGCCCGACCCTGCTCCGGCATGTGGGCAAGCAGGGCCTGCTGGTGGTGGCTACCAAGGAGAAGCTGGCTTCACTGGGGGGGAGACCGCTACTGGTCGATACCGGCGACGAGGCTCTGAATCGGGAGTTGAGCGGTTACCTCCGCGTCACCACCGGATACGAGGACTACGTCATTTACAAGGTAGGCCATCGATAGCCGCTCGATCACCCGCCTGCCCATGGAGGGGGGCGGACGCCCCTTGCCGATTTGGAGGCAAGTGCTAGAATGGCAGGCGGCTTCGGGATCACCGCGGTCCATGCAGGGACCGCTGACCGCCTCACAGACGCTGTTGGTTCCCGGCAGTCTCGGCCGGGATCTTCCCGCCAAACTCGTTCCCAGAGTTCTTGCGATGAAGAAGATAGGCCTGGTTAGCCTGGGCTGCGAAAAAAATCTGGTCGACAGCGAGATCATGCTGGGACTGCTGCGCCGAAGAGGGTACGAGATCACCGCCCAGGCCGAACGGGCGGACGTGATTGTCGTCAACACTTGCGGCTTCATCGACAAGGCCAAGCAGGAGAGCGTGGACACCATCCTGGAGATGGCGGAATTAAAGAACAGCGGCCAGTGCTCCCGGTTGGTGGTTACCGGATGCCTGGTAGAACGCTACCGGGATGAGATCCAAACGGAAATTCCGGAGGTGGACGCTGTTCTGGGAACGACCCAGTTGGAGTCCATTATCGACCTGTGCGAGGGTCGACTCCCGCCCACAATCGATAACCGATATTACCTGTACGACGAAAACACCCCCCGGCTGCTGACGACTCCCGGCTATACGGCCTATATCAAGGTCGCCGAGGGTTGCGATCGCCCCTGTTCCTTTTGCGTCATCCCCAGGATTCGCGGAGCCCATCGCAGCCGACCGCTGGCTTCCATCCTGAAGGAAGCCCGATTTCTGGCTGACGGCGGGGTCAAGGAGATCGTTCTGTTATCTCAGGAGACGACCCATTACGGGACCGACCTGGGAATAAAGCGGGGACTGTCCCGGTTGCTGAGGGAACTGACCAGGGTGGAAGGGATCCGCTGGATACGCTTCCTTTACGCGTTTCCTTCTCAGCTCGGAGACGACGTGCTGGAAGCCATGCGGGAGGAGGAGAAGATCTGCCGGTACCTGGACATGCCGCTCCAGCACGCCAGCCAGAGGATCCTGAGATCGATGAAGCGGGGAGGAAACAGTTCCAGCCTGTCCCGGTTATTGGACCGAGTTCGGGAAAGGGTCCCTGGAATCACCTTGCGGACCTCCATGATCGTGGGTTACCCCGGCGAGACCGAAGAGGAATTTGCCGAGTTGTGCCGCTTCGTGGAGACGATCCAGTTCGATCGGCTGGGCACCTTCACCTTTTCGGACGAGGAAGAGGCCGGCACCTTTCACCTGGATGGCAAGGTGCCGCAAGCACTGATCGAGAGACGCCAGCGACGGTTGATGGGAATCCAGGCCAAGATTTCCCGGCGGAAGAACCGGAGCATGGTGGGGAAGCGTCAACCCGTGCTCGTCGAAGGGAAATCGGCCGAGAGCGACCTCCTCTGGCAAGGCCGGCTGGAATCTCAAGCCCCCAGGATCGATGGCGTGGTTTTGATCAATGACCTGGAAGGTGCAGTTCCCGAGTCGGGAGAGTTTGGCGACGTTGAAATTACCCAGGCCATGGACTATGATCTGGTGGGCCGGTTGGTATAAATCGTGGTGTATTGCAAGTGTCTGGCACGGGCGAGCGCTCCCTGTTGCCGCGGGAGATGGGCGCGATGATGAAGTGCCCCATTTGCAAGAGGCCGGTTCGGTGGGAAGGCAATGCCTACCGCCCCTTTTGCAGTGAGCGGTGCCAAACCCGTGATTTGGGAAACTGGGCAACGGACCGCTACACGGTTCCAGTGGAGAATACGCCCGAAATCGACGAAGCTGAAGAAACGCCGGCCGAAGACTAAATGGAGGCTCCGACAGTCACCAGACCATCAGGCATCAAGGACCGATTGGCCCTGGTCATTGCCACCGGATTCGGTGTCGGTTACTGTCCGATAGCGCCCGGCACGGTCGGTTCCTTTGTAGGAATTCTACTGATTTTGCTTCTCTCGCGTTGGGAGCTCCTGGGGGGACAACGGGTCTTCGTCAATTGGCTGGTGGTGGCGGTCATTGGCGCCATAGGCATCTGGGCGGGTTCCCGGGCGGAAGCAGTCCTGGGAAAGCGGGATCCACCTCAAGTGGTCATCGATGAGATCGTGGGCCAGTTGCTGACGTTTGGCCTGATCTTCAGGAACCCCCCATTCACGCTGCTTTTTCTCGGATTCTTGTTTTTTCGCTTCTTCGACATTGCCAAGCCCTTCCCGATAAGGTCCCTGGAGAGAGTTCCCCTGGGATTTGGAATCGTTCTGGACGATTTGGCGGCTGGGTTTTATGCCTCCTTGCTGTTGGCGCTGATTGTTCGCTATTGGCCCTCGTTGGCTTGATCTCCGGGCGCTCTCCGGCGTTCTCCGTCTTTTCGATCTGACCCATGATCAGGATTCTGGATCTGCTACCTGCAGCAGCCATTCCCGGAGGGGAGGTGTTTATTCGCTGCAGTGGTCTGGAGTTGAAGTCCTACGTGCGCCCGGAGGTGAGGATCCGGCAGTCGTCCAGCCACCTGATTTCAGCGGCCTCCGAACTGATCGTGGCGCAGGTTCCATCGGAGGCCCGCAGTGGGGAATTGTGGATCGCCGTTGACGGACAGGAAAGCAATCGCGTCACCTGTGAAGTGGCCGATCTGATGACCGACAACTTGCACCCGGTGGCCAATCCGGTCCTGGACTCGGGTGGCAACCTCTTTTCGACCCTGAGCGGTCGCAAAGGCGAGAAGGTTCCCAATTCGATCTTCAAGATAAGCCGGACCGGGGTCGTCGAACCCTTGGGCGCCGAGATCGTCAATCCGACCGGGTTGGCTCTCAACAGCAGGGACGAGCTGTTTGTCTCCAGCCGTCATGACGGGAACATCTTCAGAGTCTCCCGTCAAGGTGAGACGTCGATCTATGCCAAGGGTATGGGGGTCGCCACCGATATCGTCTTCGATCGCGAGGACAACCTTTACGTCGGCGACCGCAGCGGCACCATTTTCAAGATCGACAGGAAGCGTGAGATCTTCGTTTTTGCAACTCTTGAGCCCAGTGTCTCGGCCTATCACCTCGCCTTCGATCAGGCCGGCAGCCTCTTTGTGACAGGACCGACCGCTTCTACCTGCGACCATGTCTACAAGATCACTTCCAGCGGCGAGGTTGAAGTGTTCTTTACCGGTTTGGGCAGGCCTCAGGGAATGGGCTTGGACGTGGAGGGCAACCTCTACGTGGCTGCCTCACTGGCAGGCCGGCGGGGTGTGGTGAGGATCAATCCCGATGCAGAAGCCGCACTGGCCGTCAGCGGCTCCAACCTCATCGGCTTGACATTCGGATACGGGCAAGACATGTATCTTGCCACGACCAGTTCCATCTATCGCATTCACGTCGGAGTCGAGGGTAAGCCCCTGCCCTGACACGGGCGAGGCCTGGGCATCTTCGACAACCCCGTGCTCCCCTCTTGGCCGCCCGGTCCTTCCCTCATCCTATGGAAACCGCCGAAATCATCGCTATTGGTTCGGAGTTGCTGACTCCACACCGGGTGGACTCCAACACCCTGTATCTGACCAGACAGCTCAACTCCATCGGCATAGAAGTCGATCTCAAGTTGGTTGCCGGAGACCAGGAAACCCGCCTGGAGCAGGTGGTGAGGTCGGCAGTGGAGCGTTCCCCGCTGGTGATCGCCACCGGAGGCCTGGGACCGACCGAAGACGACATTACCAGGAAAGTGTTTGCTCGCGTGCTCCGCAGGCAGATGGTGCTGCAGCATGACATCCTTCAGACCATCCGCGCTCGCTTTCGGAGCCGAGGCCTGGAGATGCCCGGCAACAATGCACGCCAGGCCCTGGTTCCCGTGGGGGCGCGGGTCCTGGAGAACCGGCTGGGGACGGCTCCGGGGCTTTGGCTGGAAAAAGGCGAGGTCGTCATCGTTCTGCTCCCGGGAGTGCCTTCGGAAATGAAGGCCATCTTTGAAGAGTCCTGCCTGCCGTCGCTGAGCCAGCGGTCGAAGGGATTTCACCTGGTTACGCGAGTATTGAGATCTACAGGGATGACGGAATCCCAGCTTGACGAACAGATCGCCCCGATCTATACGCCTCACAAGAATCCCGTGACCACCATTTTGTCCGGCAAGGGAGAGATTCAGGTTCACCTGACCGGCCGCGCACAGTCGCGGGAGGAAGCCGAGGCCCTGGTTCAGAAAGTGGCCGATCCGATCCAGGTCAAGCTGGGGGATTTCATCTTTTCCACCGGCGACCAGAGCCTGGAACAAGTCGTGGGGGAATGCCTTCTCAGGAAAAAAGAGACGTTGGCCGTGGCTGAAAGCTGCACCGGTGGGCTGATTGCCGAAAGAATTACACGGGTTCCCGGCAGCTCCAGGTATTTTATGGGCGGGGTCACCTGCTACAGCAACCGATCCAAAGTGGAATTCACCGGCATGCCGCCGCTGCTTATGGAAATGAGCGGCGCCGTCAGCGCGGAGGTGGCCAAGGGTTTGGCAGAGGGCATTCGTGATCGGATGGGAGCCAGCATCGGTATTGGAGTGACGGGTGTGGCCGGACCATCCGGCGGCAGCCAGGAAAAACCGGTAGGACTGGTCCATCTCGCCCTGGCCATGGGGAGCCAGGTTGAGCATCGGGAGTGCCGATTCAGCGGTGATCGAGAGAGAATTCGTTTTTGGGCCTCCCAGACGGCCTTGGACATGGTGCGGCGCAGGTTGCTCTGACCGGCGCAATTCCCGGATCGCTGTTGGCTGGCAAGAGTTGCACGGCAAGCAGAGGCCAGAACCATGAAGCGGGTGGCGATCATAGGCGGAGGAGGATGGGGAACGGCTCTTTCCATTGCCCTGTCCAGAATGGGACATCGGCTTCGGCTTTGGGTCTATGAGCCGGAGTTGGTGGCCGCCATCAACGAGGAGCGTCGCAACCCTCTTTACCTCAACGGTTTTTCGATCCCCGAGCCGGTGGTCGCCACCGATTCTCTGGGCGTTGCTCTGGAAGGCGCCGAGATCGTGGTGACGGCCCTCCCGGCCAACTGTTGCCGACGAATCTACCAGGAAATGCTTCCGTTCCTGCGTCCCGAGGGGATTCTGGTGAGCGCTACCAAGGGGATTGAGAGCGCCAGCCTGCAGCGCATGTCGGAGGTGATGGGCGGGGTGATCTCACCCCGCTTTCGGCCGCGAATGGCAGCGATCTCCGGTCCCACCTTCGCCAGGGAGGTCGCTCGGGGAGATCCGACCGCCATTGTGGTGGCGGGACCCGATCCAGCCGTCAACCGGGTCGTGCAGACCGAGTTCTCCGATCCCTCGCTTCGTTTCTATACCAATACCGATATCATCGGCGTCGAGCTGGGCGGGGCCGTCAAGAACGTGATCGCCATCGCGGCAGGAGTGTGTGCCGGCATGGGATTGGGTTGCAATTCCGTCGCGGCTGTGGTGACACGCGGCTTGGTGGAAATGACACGGCTGGTTGTGGCCTGCGGCGGCCGACGTGAGACCATGGCCGGTCTTGCCGGCATGGGGGACCTGGTGCTGACCTGCCATGGCGAACTCAGTCGCAATCGCCGCGTCGGCTTTCAGTTGGGCAGGGGGCAAGGGTTGACCGAAATCACGGCCGGAATGCGCACGGTGGCGGAAGGAATTCCCGCGACCGGGGCCACCTTGAAGCTGGCAGCGCGTTACGGATTGGAGATGCCGATCACCGAGCAGGTGTACCTGATGCTTCACCACCGGAAGATCCCGCGGGATGCCATGAGGGACTTGATGGAAAGACGTCTGAAGGAGGAATGAGGACGGCCGCAGAATCAGGCAGACGCCAATTCAGCGTCAACTTCAAGACGGGAATGCATCGATGAGATGCAGGAAATCGCGGATGATCCGGGCCGTCAGTCCCCAGACGTCCCGACCTTGAAAATCGTAGTGGTAGACTAGGATATCCCGGCCCAGTCGCCGAAGGGTTTCGGTTCTGCACAAGCCGGGATCGCCAAAGAGGCTCCAGGGGACCTCCAGAATCTCTTCGACCTCTTCAGGGTTGGGGCTCAGCTCCAGCGGTGGGGAGACCCAGCCGACAAATGGAGTGACGATCAGGTCGGTGGAGGACAGGTAGTCGTCAAACTGTCCCAGGATCCGGATTTGCGATTCAGGCAGTCCAATCTCCTCTCGTGTTTCTCTCAGCGCCGTCTGAACCAGGGGTTCCTCCTCCGAATCTCGCATTCCGCCGGGAAAGGAGATCTGCCCCTTGTGGGTTTCCACCGTTTCAGTCCGCTGCGTGAGCAGGAAATGCAGGGCTTCCTTGCGTTCCCAGATCGGCATCAGCACCGCCGCTCGCCCGGAATGACGGCCCGCAAGCCTGTGTGGGACTCGGGAAGCCAGTTGAGAGGCAATTTGAACCGCTGTTGGCGCCATTGGCTGAAAGGCGTTGCCGGGGAGAATCCGAAATGCGGGCCAGCATCTTAATGAATGGCCACGAACCGGTCAACTTGAGGTTGTCGGGGGGCGGGACGGTGAGAATGCCTGGGGGCGGCGGAAATCGGGCCGACCTTAAGGATTCCGGCTACAAGCGTGGCCTGGAACAGGACGTATTCCGAGGCTCGTCAGGGGGTGAGAACTACAATGGTCAAAGAGTCTGAGACGGGTTCCTCCGTAGGAACGATTGTGAGCATCCAGAGGTTTCCCGGGTCGCGCCGGCCCATGCAGCCGGTCAATCCGGCCAGGCTCATTCAGGATTTCGGTCTGGAGAAGGATCATCACGCCCGGGCGGGGAGCGAGCGCCAGCTACTCCTCATCGAGGAGGAGACCCTGCAGGTCATGAACCTGCCCATCGGTGAAGTCAGGGAGAACCTGACCACTCGCGGAATCGACTTGACCGGCCTCGAAAACGGAAGCATCCTCCAGATCGGGTCGGAAGTGCGGCTGCGGATCACCAAGCCTTGCCTGCCTTGCAGCCGCATGGATGAGATCCGGGC
>JAPPFQ010000732.1 GCA_028875135.1 Acidobacteriota bacterium | reverse complement strand
CGTTGCAGTTCCCGCCGGTCACCCGGGGACAGAACGATGGGACGCGAATGGTTGGCCATGACCCCTCCCGCAAAGGTAGTCTACATGGCCTGTATATTAACATAACTTAAGATACATTACACTAGGGAATATCGGGAGGAACTTCACCGGGCTTCGCCAGGCCGGCTCTGCCCTGGATGGCGCTGATGGTGAAACCCGCCTGCTGCCGAACGCGATCGGACAGCATCGGATTTTCCGACAAGAATGGCTGAATGAGCGGCAGGTCGCTCACTTCCCCGATGAAATACAAGGCCCGCAGCGCTTCCCACACCTGGTCTTCTTCAGGCGCCAGGGAGACCAGCGGCTGACCCGCCGACACCTTCGTCCCTTCCTCCGCCAGCAGCTCTTCCACATACCCCGGCACGTTAGCGCGAACTTCCTCATGGGTCGCGTCATCCACCTGAATACGGGCCACCAGGGCTCCCGCGCGCAGGCTGTCCCCCTCGCTCCGCTGGAAGAGCAGTTCCCCGGAAGCCGGAGCCGCAATGCGCCGGCCGGCCAGCATGCCACGCACCTCCTCCCGGCCGCTTGCCTCCCCGAAAGCCACCAGAGAGAGGGCGGCGTTGCGCCGGACCAGCGGATCGGCATCCTGAAGCAGTAGAGTCAGACGGTCCCGGAATTCAGAGGCCGTGGGGTTCTGCCCCATCAACCAGGCGACCGTCATGCGCACTTCGGGGGTCGGGTGCCCCGCCAGCTTCCCTACGTCGGGGACCCAGGCTGAGACGGCGGCCGGACCTGAATCGGTCAGCCGCTGCGAAAGCTGCACCAAGGCGTGCTGGATCTTGCGCGGCTTGGCGGCCGGATCCAGATTCTTGCGGAGTTCCTCGTTGCTCAGGGCGGTGCCGAACCAGGTCTGCTGCCAGAAGAGGAAGGGAACCAAAATCGCCAGAAACACGAAGGCCACGGCCAGGAGGTTGGCTCCCCATCCCAGGCCAAGTCGTTTGGGGGTCTCGAGTTTGTCGCGTTGTTTCGACATGGGATCAGGCATGAAACTCAATGATAGAGCATCCAGTAGATGATCACCCCGGTCACGGAGACGTACAGCCAGATCGGAAGAGTCCAGCGCGCCAACCGCTTGTGGGACTCGAACCGCTCATGCCAGGCCCGATAGACAGTGACGGCGGCCAAGGGCAGGACTGCGGCGGCCAGGACGATGTGGCTCAGCAAGATCGAAAAGTAGACCGGTCGAACCCACCCCGTCCCGGTATAGGCGACCGACCCGACCTGAAAGTGGTAGATGAGGTAGGAAGTCAGGAAGAGGACGGAGAACCCCAGCGCAGCCACCATGAACCGCTTGTGAATGGCGACACGGCGGCGGCGGATCGCGTAGTACCCCACCAACAGACAGCAGGCAGCGGCGGTATTGAGGCCGGCGTTGAGGGCCGGGAGGCCGGCAAGTTCAATCATGCATCCCGACTGGAGGAGTCTTTCCGGAACGTGTAGACCAGGATGGTCCCCATGATGGCCACGGGAGGAGTCAACAGGAAGAGGATGGCCCGGCCGAGGGCAGAGATCGCCGGCTCCGGCTGAGCCTCGGCGGCAGTCTTGCACATGGCGCAGCCCTGGGCGAACGCCTCTGCCTCGAAGAGGCAAACCAGCACGACAACCGCCGCCAGAAATGGCCGGATCGTTCGCAAACGGCTGCTGCAGGCATCAAGCATGGCGCAACCCGCCTCCCGTCACGGGCGCAATTCCAGCAACCGGAAGCTGTCGGGGAAAAAGACGGCCAGGAGACAAATGGTGACCACCATGGCGGGCATCAGCGTCCACATCAGGCTCCGCTTTTCGAACCGCAGGTGCATGAAATAGGCGATGATCAGGGCCGCCTTCACCAACGAGAACCCCAGCAGCAGGATCAGCATGGTGATCACGCCCAGCTTGATGTATGCCAGAAACACTTCCACCAGGGTGATGAGCACCAACCAGAACCAGACCGTGAAGACCAGCCGGTTCCCCATGGCGCTGTGCGCGCCATGGTCGAGAACCAGGGGTACCTCCTTGCGAACCACCGGGTGGGCCTCGGGCTCCGCCGATTCCTTCCTCTTCGGGAGCAGCCGTTGCAGCAGCGGACTCAGTTCCTGGCTGCGCAAGGTCCAGTAGCCGTTGAGAAAGAACACCATGGCCAAAACCATGCAGGAGATGGACAGGAACAGTCCGTCCAGCGTCAGCAGGTCCTGGGGCGTCTGGCGGAGCACCGCAAATACGCACCCGGCTCCCAGAAGCAGGTTCAAGGCTAGCAGCAGCAACGTCTCAACCATCGGCGAATCTCCTCTTCAGTCTGACAATCTGTGGGGCGTCTATGCTCCCATGTCGACGGACAGCAGGTAGACCAGGGGAAACACGAACATCCAGACCAGGTCCACGAAGTGCCAGTACAAGCCGCAGACCTCGACGTGTTCGGAGTGAAACCGCTTCCTGGCGACTCCCCCGGCGATCGCCAACAGATAGACCACTCCGGTAAACACGTGAAACATGTGCATGCCGGTGATCCCGAAGAAGGTGGCCCCGAACAGCGGCGACCCCCAAGGATTCCCGGTCAGAGTCATTCCCTGGTTTATCAGCCCCATCCATTCGATGCCGTGCAGCACGATGAAGGCGGCGCCGAAAAAGGCCGTCCACAGGATCCATCGAATGGTCCACTTGCGATCGCCCCGCTGGGCCGCATTGACGGCGAGCACCATGGTCAGGCTGCTCGACAGCAGAACGGCGGTCATCAACGTGGCAAAGACGACGGTCGGCCAGAAATGAAAGGGGGTCGGCCAGTCCGGGGTGGCTATCCTGACGTAGCTGTAGCCGAACAACAAGGCGGAGAAGGTCAGGGCATCGGAAACGATGAAGAGCCACATCCCCAACTTGATGTGAGACACCGAGTAGGGCAGGGTGCCACCTCCCCACACCTGCAATCCCGTATTTTCCACACGAGCGTCTGCCATCCGTGCTTACCTCCAGAAAAACAGTAGAACCAATAGATAAATCCAGAGCCCGTCCATGAAGTGCCAGTAGAGCGCCGTGACATTCAAGGAGGCTCTTGCCGGGACCCCGGGCGCCGAGCTCCAGGCCCTGGCCGTCAAGGTGGCCAGCCCCGCCACGCCCCCCAGCAGATGCACGCCATGGACTCCCGTCAACAGGTAGAAGAAAGAGCTATGCGGATTGCCGCTCAGGTAGATGCCCTGATCGCCCAACAGCCTCCAGATCCAGAGCTGGCCAACCAGAAAGGCCGCTCCCAGCAAACAGGTCAGGGTCATCCACCGCTTCAACTCGGTGGCGGCCGGCGCTCTGCGAGCCAACTCCAGGCTGAGGCTGCTGGCCAGCAGGATCACCGTATTGATCCAGACAAAGGGCGGAGCCGCCATGGCTCGCCACTGACTGTTAGTCCCCTGTCCCAGGATATAGGCACTGCTGAAACCGATAAACATCATGGAAATCGAGGCCAGTGCCAGCCACATCCCCAACTGATAGCTGTCGGGACGGAGCCGCCTGCCGCCACCGTCCCCCCACCTGCCGGATCCCCCGTCCGATCCTGAACCGCCGCCCGGTCCCCCCGGTTCCGGGAGGCGGTCTTCCCTTTCGGTTTCCGGCTTGACTTCAGGGGGTGCGATGGCCACAGGCATGGCCCAACCTCCACAAGCGACCCGACGGCCGCCCTATTTCGCAGATTCCAAGGGCGGATCGGTCTGCATCACATAGTCCCGGGGCGCTCCCGGAACCCCATACTCGTAGGCCGCGTGGTTGACCACCAGTTCTCTCCCGCCGAAGTTGTCATGAGGAGGCGGAGAAGCGGTGATCCATTCCAGGGTGGTGGCCTCCCAGGGGTTTTCGGTGGCCTTCTTGCCCTTGAACATCCCCCAGCAAAAATTCACCAGGAACAGGAGTTGGGCGGCCGCCGTCACGAAAGCCGCGATGGTGACGAATTCCTGGTAGGGTTGGAGCGGTTCCATGAACTTGAACTCGGTAGACTCGGCATAGCGCCGCAGTTGACCCATGATCCCCATCAGGTGCATGGGGATGAAGATGGCGTTCACTCCGATGAAGGTCAACCAGAAGTGCAGCTTGCCCAACCCCTCGTGAAGCATGCGCCCGAACATCTTGGGAAACCAGTAGTAGGTGGCCCCGAAGATTCCGAAGATGGCCGCCACTCCCATGATCATGTGGAAGTGGGCAACCGGGAAGTAGGTATCGTGAAGTTGCACATCCACCGAGGTCTGACCCAGAAAAAGGCCCGTGATGCCGCCCGAGACGAAGAGCGAGACGAAGCCGATGGCGAAGAGCATGGCGGTGGTGAAGCGGATCTTGCCGCCCCACAAGGTTCCCAGCCAGTTGAAGGTCTTGATTGCCGAGGGCACGCCGATGGCCAGGGTCAGGATGGAGAACACCAGGGCTGAAAAGGGGCTCAAGCCGCTCACGAACATGTGGTGACCCCAAACGAAGAAACCCAGCATCCCGATGGCGAAGACGGCCACCACCATGGCATGGTAGCCGAAAATCGGCTTGCGGGCGAAGGTCGACAACAACTGGGAGGCCACGCCCATCCCCGGAAGGATGGCGATGTAGACTTCGGGGTGCCCGAAGAACCAGAAGAGGTGCTGCCACAAGATGGGAGAGCCGCCCGAGCTCTCGATGACGGTGTCGCTCACCACCAGGCCAGCCGGGATGAAGAAGCTGGTTCCACCCAGCCGGTCGAGCAACAGCAGGATTCCGGCGGCCAGCAGCACCGGGAACGAAAGCAGGGCCAGGATAGCGGTGGTGAACCAGGTCCAGACGGTCAGCGGCATCTTCATCAGCGACATTCCCTTGGCCCGCATATTGAGAACGGTGGTGATGAAGTTGAGGGCGCCCAGCAGGGACGCGATACAGAAGAGGGCTATGCTGATGATCCAAAGATCCTGACCCGACCCCAGCCCGGGTCCGGCCACCTCGCCCAGGGCGCTGAGCGGCGCATAGGCCGTCTAGCCGGATATCGGCGCCCCCCCGGCCACGAAAAAGGCCGCAAACATCACCCCCATGCTCAGGAAGGTAACCCAGAAGGACAGCATGTTCAGCACCGGAAAGGCCATGTCGTGGGCCCCGATCTGGATCGGCAGGAAGTAGTTTCCGAATCCGCCCTGAGGGGCCGTGGTCAACACGAAGAAGACCATGATGGTGCCGTGCATGGTCAGCATGGCCAGGTAGAACTCGGGCGACATCACCCCGCCTTCGAAACCCACCGGAAAAATCGTCTCCAGCCAAGGCCAGGATTCGGTCGGCCAGGCCAACCGCAGCCGCATCAGCACGGAAAGCGCCAGACCGGTGAAAACCGCGATCAGCGCCAGGAAGTAATACTGGATCCCGATGATCTTATGGTCGGTGCTGAATACCCATTTGCGAATAAATGTCGTCGGCGCCGGATGGACGGCAGGATGGGCTGAATCAGACATGAACACTCTCCCTTGTTGGCTGGGACCGCGGGCCGTTGGTTCGGATCAGAATTCGGCTCGCTCCTTCAGCCAGGCTTCGAATTCCTGGTCCGACATGACCATCAGGAACCCTTTCATCTTGTAATGCTGCAACCCGCACAACTCCGCGCAGGCGATTTCATATTCCCCCGTCTTCAGCGCCTTGAAATGCCCCGGGATGGCCAGCCCCGGAGTCGTATCCTGCTTGAAGCGCAGGGCCGGCACAAAGAAGCTGTGGGTGACGTCCTTGGAACGAAGGGTGAGCCGGATATCGCGGTTCACCGGGACTGCCATGCGATTGAGGGTAACGACGTCGTCCTTGGAAGCAGGATCGCGGGAGTCGAGTCCCACCGGATTCAACTGGTCGTTGATCAGGCGGGTGGCGGTTTTTCCGAACTGGCCGTCGGGACCGGGATAGCGGAAGTTCCAGGCAAACTGCTGAGCCGTCACTTCGACCTGGACGGCATTTTCGGGCATATCCTCCAGGTGAAGACCGATCCAGACCTGCTGACCGATGACGGCAAGGGTGATGAATGTGACCGCCGTGATCAGGACGGTCGCCACCTCGACCTTGGTGCTGCCGTGGGTATAGACGGCCCGCGCGCCGGACCGGTCGCGGTACCGCCAAACGTAGTAGCCGAGAGCCACCTGGGCCAGAATGAAGCCGATGGCCACCACAATCAGGGTCAGGTTGAACTGGGCGTCCATGGCATCGCCGTGCTCGGAGATTTGCGGCGGGAACCATCCGAACTCCCCCGTAAACAGGACAACGGACGCCAGCACAATCGCCCAGATCAAAATTGCCAACGCAAGCGCCATAGAGGAATCTCCTTGGTAGATGCTCTCTCAGCCCGGGCTGAGGAGAATTTCAGGCTCACCCCTTGTCGAGCACCATCATCAGGTAGAGCAGCGGCAGGTAGATGACGGTGACGTGGAGCAACAGCCTGGCCTGCTGCTTGGTGCGTTGGGAGTAGGCCCGCCAGGCGTAAAAAAGGAATCCGGCTCCCAGGCAAAGCGCCGCCGCCAGATAGACCGAACCGGCCATCCCCAGCCAATACGGAGCCAGACTGGCGGGAACCAGGGCCAGCGAATAGCCCATGATCTGGCGGAAAGCCCGCCTTCCCCCGGCATCACCCCGCGGAAGCATCAACAGCCCCGCCCTGGCGTAGTCTTCCCGATACATCCAGGCGATGGCGATAAAATGAGGGAACTGCCACAGAAACAGGACGGCGAACAGCACCCAGGCTTCCGCCGAGAGAGCGGCCGCCGCCGTCCACCCGATCAGCACGGGAGCCGCTCCCGGAAACGCTCCCACAAAGGTACACCAAGCCGTCTTCCGCTTCAACGGCGTATAGCCGCCCAGGTAGGCCAGGCACGCCGTCAATCCGATCAGACCTGCCAGCGGACTCACCCCCAAGGCCAGGTAGGCAGCTCCAGCCAATGCCGAAACCACTCCCAGGCTGTAGCCTTCCCGAAGCGCGACGCGCCCCGAAGGAATCGGCCGCCGCACAGTTCTGCGCATCTTGGCATCGTCGGACCACTCCAGGCAGTGGTTGAGGGCAGCTGTCCCGGCAGCCAGCAGGCCGGTCCCCAGCAGCAGCCGCATCAATCCCGGCAAATCCAGTCCGGGAGAAGCCATGGCAAATCCCAGCCCGGCCGCGACCAGAACCAGGAAGGTCACTTCCGGCTTGGCCAGTTCCAGGTATGCCGAAACCCGGGCTCCGCAGGCGGCCAGAACCCCTCCGCGGCCGCCCGCCCTGGCCTTGGAGCGGTCGGGGCCGAGCAGAACCGGCAGCGCCGGCGCCTCTGCTACCGCCATTCCTCCGACCTT
This sequence comes from Acidobacteriota bacterium, assembly GCA_028875135.1. Lineage (GTDB taxonomy): Bacteria > Acidobacteriota > Terriglobia > Versatilivoradales > Versatilivoraceae > Versatilivorator. The sequence continues at coordinate 1,237 of JAPPFQ010000732.1, read as the reverse complement.
CAGGATCTTTTCGGCGCTGCTCATGGATTCACCGGGGTTGCCGGGGTGCGCGACCCGGTCCTGCTTTCTTCAGATCGGACACGAAAGGATTGCAAGGCCAGGATCACGCTGGCCGCCAGGATCAGGGCGCCCACGGCGACATGGGCGGTGGTGACGACCACCACCGGAAACTGGGGTTGCACGGCATCGGCAGTGGCCAGCCGCAACAGCCAGGAGGCCAGCCCCAGGAGGAGTTGAAACGCCACCAGGATCCCCAGCGAGGTTGCGGCGACGGTCAGCCCCGAGGGTAGCCGTTGGGATTGGAACACGTGAGCGATCAGCCAGCCGGCCAACAGCGTGACCAGGAGAGCCCCCAAGAGGTGAGGGAGGATCCCGGATTGAGTGTGGCGAAAAATGGCGCCCAACAGAAGCTGGAGGTAGATGGCTCCTGCGGTGACCATGGCCAGCCGGTTGAGCGAGAGGCTGCAACCGGCGTCCCGGCGCCGCCGCGCCCAGGCCGGAGAGGACAGCCAGGCCAGGCTGACCACCAGGCAGAAGAATGTCTGGGCCAGGCAGGCGTGCAGGACCGAAATCGGGGCCGGCAGATACCAAAGCACGGTGATGCCTCCCAGGATGCCCTGGGCGACCACCACTCCGAGGGCAATCCATCCCAGCTTGCGCACGGTTCCGCGGGTTTCCTTCTTCCACACCCAGACGGCCAGCGCAATGGTCAGCAATCCCACGAACGCCGCAACCAGGCGGTGTCCGTGCTCGTAGCGGATGTTTCCTTCCCAGGGCGGATTCAACGACCCGTAGGAAAGGGGCCAATCCGGAACCGAAAGGCCCGCCTCGTTCCCCGTGACCAGGGCCCCGGCAACGATCAACAGAAAGGTAAAGCAGGCCGTGAGCACCGCAAAGTAGTGGTAACTCCCGGCACTACCGATGCTGGTCGGCATTGAGTGGCTCATCAGGAATTCAGCGGGCCCAGGGGATGATGGATTCCACACCGACGCCCTCGTTCAGAAGCCGGCTCCTGGAAATTCGTCGATCTCAGGAAGCCTGCTTCAGGGTGAAATCCACCGATTTGGACTCGCTGGCAGCCAGAGTGACCTTGTGGGTGGTAACGCCCTCTTTCAGGAACTCGTGCCAGATCCCGATCGTGTATTCGCCGGGAGGCAATCCCGTGATTTCGAACGAGCCATCCGCGCCGGTCACCGAGAAGAACGGGTGCGGCAAAACGCCGATATAGCTCTTCATC
>JAPPFQ010000517.1 GCA_028875135.1 Acidobacteriota bacterium | reverse complement strand
AGATCGATCGCAGCGGGAGGGTGTGGACCATTCCGGCAAGGCGGATGAAGATGAATCGCCGGCACCGGGTGCCGCTGTGCGGACGCGCCCTGGAGATTCTCGAGTCGGCCGAGGCGCTCGGAGAGGGGGCAGGTCCACTGGTGTTCACCCATGGGGAAGGGCAGCCTCTCGACGACAGGCAGCTGCGGTGGATGGTGAGGGAGCAGGGGATTGCGGCGGTGCCGCACGGATTCAGATCCAGCTTCCGGGACTGGGCGGCCGAGCAGACCGACCATCCTCGGGAGGTGATCGAGGCGGCCCTGGCGCATGTGGTCCGCAACCGGGTGGAAGCGGCCTATGCCCGCTCGGACCTGTTCGAGCGCCGGCGTGCCCTGATGGACGACTGGGCGCGTTACCTGGCCCGAGGGACGGGGGAGGATCCGGAGGCCTGAGAGTAGATAGCCCCAAGGGATCGGTGGCGTAAACCAAGTCAAGCAGGGGAACTTCTCCCAAAGCGGGCCAGGGATCGAGCCACACCCGCAGGGCGGAGGCCGGACTTGTCTGAAACCAATCGAGGGGATTATCTACCAAGGACACGAATTCACACCATGGGAACAAATTTGCGGAAGCATTTTTGTGCCGCTTGTGGTTGAAGGATGTCCATCTGTCTTTGTGTCTCTTCGTGTCCATTCGTGGTGCACCTTGATTAACGATCGGCCGTTTTGCCTCGAACGATCCGCACGGCAGCGCGGGGGATCTGCTATACTCCTTATGATTGCCCGTCTGCATGGCCCTGGGACGACACGGTTACGGACGACCAATTCCAGGGATGTGGTTCGATGAGCGACGGACCGGGCAATTTGCCGCGCGTATGGGATGGACATTGGGGGATTCCGTGTCGGGGAGGCCCACTACAGCCAAAGTGCGGATCAACCGCTCAGCCCTGATGGCTCGGCCAAGAGAACAGGGCGCTCTCCCGGCCGGCCAGGGTCGTCTGGTGGTCACAGGATTCGGTATGGTGGCCTACAAGCTTGTCGAAAGGCTGGATGCTCTGGGAGCATTGGGACGCTACACTGTCACGATAATTGGCGAGGAACCCGGTCCGGCCTACGACCGGGTTCACCTGACCGAATGGCTCAACCACCGAGACTCGGGACGGCTCGCCTTGGTGCAGCCGGGCTGGTCCGAAGCACTCGGCATTCGTATCATCACCGGCAAACCCGTGGTTTCCATTGACCGTGAACGCCACACGGTCCAGACTGCCGACGGAGTAGGGATTCCCTACGACCGGCTCATCCTGGCAACGGGTTCGTCCCCATTCGTTCCACCGATTGAAGGAGCAGACCAGGAAGGCGTTTTCGTCTACCGGACACTTGATGATCTCGAACGTATTTGTCGGCGGGGATCGGACATCGGGTCTGCCGCCGTAATCGGCGGCGGCCTGCTCGGGATCGAAGCGGCTGATGCCCTGCGCGGGTTGGGTCTTGAGGTAGTTCTGCTGGAAAAGGCTCCCTGCCTGATGAATCGGCAACTCGATTCGGACGCGGCAGCCATGCTCGAAGCGCGCGTCCGCCAGACTGGTATTCGCACCGTTCTGGGCGTGCGTGCCAGCCGGATCGAGTCCTGGAACGATCAACTGCTCCTGTTTGTCGACGGCCGGCCCCAGCCGCTGGTCACCGACATGATCGTGATGGCGGCTGGTATTCGCCCCCGGGACGAACTCGCGAGAAGCTCCGGGCTGGCAGTGGCCTCCGGACGCGGTGGGGTCGTAATCGATGATGGACTGCGCACCACCGACCCGTCGATTCACGCTATCGGTGAATGTGCCTCGCACAATGGAGTGGTTTACGGATTGGTGGCTCCGGGATTCCGCATGGCCGAAACGCTGGCGGAGATTCTCGCCGGTCGGCGAAGCCAGTTTCGCGGATACACTCCGGCCGTACGGTTGAGACTCGTCGGGATCGACGTCTGGTCGCTGGGTGACCACACGCAACCGGGTGATTGCCTCAAGTGGAGCGGGAAGGGTCTGTACCGCCAGATCACGTTGAGGGGGAAGCATCTGGTCGCGGCAGCGTCCGTCGGTCCTTGGGAGGAGATCGGCTTCACCCAGGATGTTATCCGCCATCGGCGGCGCATCTGGCCGTGGCAACTGCAACAGTTTCTTGAGTCCGGCACGTTCTCCAACCGCGTCGAGCGTCGCCCGGTGAAGAATTGGCCAGGCTCTGCGATGGTCTGCAACTGCCTGGAGATCACGCGGGGCATGCTGAGCGCGGCCAGCTCGGGAGAGTGCCGGTCGGTGGAAGCCCTCGCCGAAAAGACCGGTGCATCCACGGTATGTGGTTCCTGCCGTCCGCTTTTGTCGGAACTGATCGACGATGTGTCGTCTACGGTCGCCTTTAGGGAACGTGCAGGTCTGCTCACGGCTGCCGTCGCCTCCGTCCTGTTGGCATTGATCATCGTGGCCGATGCACCGATCCCAACTGCCACCAGCGTTCAGACCGGCGATTTTTGGGACATCCTGTATCGAGACGGTTGGTGGAAACAAGCCACCGGATTCGCACTGCTCGGCTGTGCGCTGGTCGCCGCCGGGATTTCCCTGCGCAAGCGAGGCAGGCGCGTCAAGTGGGGTGAACTGGGGTGGTGGCGCGTGGGACACGGTGCGATCGGAGCGCTGGCCTTGATCATGCTCATTGCTCATACGGGCATGCGCCTCGGGTCCGGATTCAATCGGGTTCTGATGATTTCGTTTCTGGCTGCCAGCCTGTTCGGGGCCGGGGCTGCAGCGGGCCTGGGCAGTCGGCATACCCGTCTGACCTTCTGGCTGCACCTTCTTGCAGTCTGGCCTCTGCCCGTGTTGATCGTCTTCCATGTCCTGGCGGTCTACTACTTCTGACCCCATGCACCCCAGGTTCCTGACTTTCGTTTGGATCATGACAACTGTCGGCCTTGCGGCCTATCTGGCGATTCAAATTTCCGGTGGGAACCGAAGCCTGTTCCTGCCTGGCAGGACGAGCGACGGCCATCACCAGATTGAACTCGCCTGTGACGCCTGCCACACGCCGTTCGGCGGTGTCCGGCAGGAGGCCTGTCTCGAGTGTCACCAGGCCGAGCTTGCGGCTGCCGAGGACAGTCATGCCGGCAGCAAGTTCGCCGATCCGCGAAATGCCGGCGACTTGGCCCGGCTGGATGTGCGTCAATGCATCACCTGCCATATCGAGCATCGGCCGGAGATCACCGAAGCGATGGGTCTCACTCTTCCTGTCGATTTCTGCCACCACTGTCATGCCAATGTGGTCGTGGAAAGGCCGACCCACCGGGACATGTCGTTCGACACATGCGCGTCGGCAGGGTGCCACAACTACCACGACAACCGTTCGCTCTACGAAGACTTCCTGGTGCGGCACGGCAATGGACTGCCCGCAACCATTCCGGCGGCGCTTCCGGAGCGCAAAGCCTGGATCTTGCGGGAGGGCGTCGACCGATTGCCGCTGACCGCGGGAGATGCCGACCGGACGACATCCGCCACTCCGGAACTGATCGATGCCTGGGCTGGCTCCGCGCATGCCAGTGCGGCGGTCGCCTGCTCGGACTGCCATCGTAGTCAAGGTTCCTTGTGGGCCGATCATCCGTCAGACCGGGTCTGCGGCTCCTGTCACGAACTGGAGCCTCAAGGTTTTGTCGCCGGCAAGCATGGCATGCGCCGATCCGCCGATTTCAATCCGATGACGCCTTCCCAGGCACGTCTTCCGATGCAGCCGGATTCGATGTCCAGGACGCTGAATTGCGGTGCCTGCCATGACGTGCATGCGGTCAACGTTCGCCATGCCGCGGTGGATGCCTGTCTTTCCTGTCACGCTGATGAGCACTCGCTGGCCTATTCCGGTTCTCCCCATTTTCGATTGTGGCAAGCGGTACTGTCCAGCGAGGGGGAGCCGGGAAGTGGCGTGAGTTGCGCTTCGTGCCATCTGCCGAGAGAAAGGCGCCGCGTCGCTGGGGAAGATCGAATCGTGGTCCAACATAATCAAAACGCCAACCTACGGCCCAATGAGAAGATGATTCGGGATGTCTGCCTGACCTGTCATTCGCTCACGCTGGCCATAGATGCACTGGCCGATCCTGATCTGGTTCGACGCAATTTTGTCGGTCTACCATCTCGCCATGTCCGGAGCATCGATATGGCCCTGTCTCGAAAGAACTAATGAAATCGAGCAGTTGAAACCCAAGGGGAACAGAGTCATGACCCACCTGCTTTCAAATTGCCGGCTTTGGCTTATGGTTGCCGGGGCTCTCCTTACCGTGCTTTTCGGCTGCGGCGGCAACCCCTCCGGCGGACCGGACGAGTCGGTCGGGATTTCCGCCAAGGTCATGGCGGACGCCTTGCACGCCGTCATGGAATCGGACCGCACCGTCTATGCGACCCGAGTCGTCCATCGTCTGCAGGACCAGGAAAAAGTCATCCGTGCCAGCGAGCATTGGCGTGACGATAAGGCCTTGCCGCTGCCAGCCCAGATGTTTCGCATGGGTGCGGAAGAGGCTTCCAATAAGACCGATACATTCAGCTACTCCCTGCTGTCCAAGTGGCCCATCAACAAGAAGAACGCTCCCAGGACCGAGATGGAAATCGCCGGCCTGGACAGGGTCGCCAAGGACCCTTCAAAGCCCTTCTACGGCAGGGAGTCGCTCGGCGGCGTCGAGTACTTCATGGCCGTGTATGCCGATCAGGCCGTCTCACCCGCATGCGTGACCTGCCACAATGCCCACCAGGACAGCCCGCGCAACGATTTCGAGCTCGGGGACACCATGGGTGGCATCGTGATCCGCATTCGGTTGAGATGATTGAGCAGCGGGACTGAAGATGCAGGGGGGATGAGCAACCGGGGATACAGCGGCCTCGGCGCCCTCTTTCCGGGCGTGAACCCAAGGTCTGGTGGAACGCGCGCTGCCGCAGCCGCGGTGGCTGGTCCGCGAGCAGGGGATTGCTGCCGTGCCGCCCGGGTTCCGCTCCAGCTTCCGGGACTGGGCAGCCGAGAAGACGAACCAGGTATCGAGCGGCTCATCGCTCAACCAGCCGTGGTTGACGTTCCAATTCGGGCCATCGGTGGCGTTGTAGAGCGCTATGAGGGCCTGCTTGTCACTCTCCAGGTCCTGCGACCGGCCCTCAACGATCAGCCCCGCGGCTCCAAACCAGGCCAGCAGGACGGCCAGGACGGTCCGGACCTCCAATCGGCGAAGGGGATTGGCAGATGTCGCAGCGAGCGGGCCAGTATCGGACATGGGGTGCCTCCGTTCAGGGCGGGTGGATGCCAGCGGCGTGGTTCCGCTCGGCGGGCCTTCGACGGGGCGGAAGATGCTGGGGTCTGACGAGTTCGGGAGGGCCTGCGGAAACGCAACATCTTGGGGCAAGCCGATTCGGTAGTGTTGGGGCTGCCCAGGCGGCCAGGGTTAGGGCCAGAAGCGCGCCGGCGACGATTGCTGCGATTGCCAGGGCTACCAAAAGCCGGAAACAGGCCTGGAGCGTCGCCGCGATGGCGGGGCCAGCGTGGAAATAGAAGCTTGGTGTGCCACTCTTGGAAATGTATCCCATTTTTGGACCTCTCAAGGGTCTGGCCGTATATCCCGGGGGGAATCGCTTCTGAAGGAATGGCCAAGGCAGCTCTGATCAATCAACAACCGGGAACCGCCTGAATGATTGGGTTGGGCATTCGAGAGCGAAGTCACTCCTTCTCCACCAATTCCCCATTTACATAGAAGTACGCCTCAACTCCCCTTCCGTGTTCGCGGATAACCCATCGGCCGTGCCTCCTGCCCGCCACGTAGGAGTCCTCCCGGCAGGTTCCGTCCACCTGGCGCTCAGTCCATCGGCCGTGCTTCTTGCCCCCAACCCATTGGGTCCCCAAAAAGCACCCAGGCTGGCGCCTACGGTCAGCGCAGTCTGTTTCGCCCGCTTGGCCGCCACGTTTTCGTTAAGGTCTCGCCCCTCGATCCGGGAAACGGCTGCTCGCGGGATCTCCATCTCTCCCTTGGGGTAAGCCGCCGGGTGGCTGCTCTTCTTGACCTTTACGACGAGGCCGTCGTTCGTGACCTTCCGGACGCGGCCCTCTAAGCGGGCTCCCTCAACCAATCGGAGCACGACCGTTTTGCCCTGGATCAGGGTCCCCAGGTCACTCTCCCGGACTTGCGGGCGCTTTTCGGGCTCCGCGCCCAGCACACTCCCGCTCAGCATCAGAAACACCACCAGTAGGCTAAGACTTCGCTGCCACTTCATTTCCCGTCCCTCCAGAGTGGAAGAAGGCAGAATCGGTCACTGGGACCGTGAGGATTCAATGCGCTGCGACAGCCCGGCGGCAAGCTTCTGGGCCACGGCCACCTGCTCGGTGGTCATCTTCTCTTGAAGCGCCCTGTCGGCCGCCTGCCCTGTCGGGGAGTCACTGGCCTCATTGTCGGAGGCGATCTTCAACCATGTGTAGGCCATGACGTAGTCCGTCAGAATCGAATACTCTACCGGATATTCATCCGAGTACAGGATCCAGAGTTGCAGTTGAGCCGAGTCGTGGCCCTGCTCAGCCGCTCGGGTCAACCAGGTCCGCGCCTCCAGCACGGCTTTGGCACGCTCCTCCCCTCCATATCCGTGTGCCCTGTCGAGAATGATCATCCCCAGCTGGTGTTTAGATTCAGGGATTCCCCGCAGGGCCGACTCGACGACGTTCCTGATCTGCTTTGCGGAGTCCTCGGCCTCCTGCAGAATCTCGGCAGCGACCGTGCCCGGTGCGGCACCGTTGGCGTAGATGGTTTGGTTCTCCCGATCGGATGTTGCGCAAGCTGTCAGCGCGCCGGCAAGGACCGACACGACCACCCACGCCTTCTGTCCGGTTCTCATGTTGCCTCCTTACGCTGCGGTCCTGTCCTATCGACACCACTGCCTGCTGCTTTTCGCAGAAACCTGCACTTACTTCGAATGCGATCATTGGCTTCATACCCCTATAAACAGTCGAAACGGGGATTTATTACAATTTTTTTTCAGAGGGGGCGTTCAGGACTGCCTGGAGGGGTGTGGCGACAGCGATCGAGCGCGCGCATCGATACGGCGCTTGAGCAGAGTGATGGCGCGGCTCATGCGGACGGCGACATTGCCACGGGAGAGGTGAAGGCGTCGAGAGATCTCCTTGTTCGAGAACCCTTGGTAGAGACGCAGCTTGAGGACCTGGCGGTAGGTTCCCGGCAGCAGATCGATCATTTCCCTGAGCAGAACAAGCAGCTCTCGTTCCTGGGCAAGGGCCTCAGCGTCCTGGGTCGCGGCTCTTTCGCCTTGAAGCTGATTCTCGCGCCGGCGGACCCGTTTCTCATGGAAGTCCCTGGCCGTGTTGGTGACGATGCGATGTACCCAGGGGCAGGCCTTGGGGCCGTCAAAGCAGGCATGATTGATGGATTGGAGGATCTTGATCCAACTGGTCTGAAGGACATCCTCCGCCAGACTGTCGTCGCCGGCAATCCGCTTGGCGAGGGGTAGAAAGCGGCGGGAGCAGCAGGCAATCCAGGCTTCGCTGTCGCCTTCAAGCAGAGGGCAGTCTTGAGCGGCCTGCTTGAGTTCCGGAGTGGGAAGAATGTGGAAATCGTCGGATATCGATTTCTTCAAGGCTGACACCTCCGATCCTCGCCCTGAATCGTCAGCCACGCCCACGAGATGCAGTGTTCGATGGCCTCCTCCTGGCCCTTTGCCTCGGTCCCGGCGCCGGAGAAGTGGAGCGGATCGATGGCAACTTCCAGGAGTGGCCGTCCCTGGTTGATGTTCCGGATCACGGTCACCGTAGCCAACTTCTCCACGGGTCCTTCGATGGTCTGCCAAAACAGATCTGCCTGGAGCTGGCCGTTTTCGACCTGGGCTGACAGGCCCCACTGCTTGGGGGCCAGCGAAACGCGCCGGCGGGGCTCAAGCGCCCGATACAGGGCAGGCTTGAGCCGATTCAAGATTTCCAGGCCAACCCCGTCCCCGGAGCCCTCTGCCTCGTCGCCCGCCTCAATCCTGACCACGGCCAGATCGAGCGGGGCGATGGTGACTTCCGGAACGGCCTGGCCCTGGCCGGCGCTCCGGATCACGGTCATCGTGGCCAATTTCTCCACGGGGCCCCGGGTCATCTGCCAGAACAGATCTGCCCGGAACTGCCCGACCTTGATCCGGGCCGCCAGCTGCCACCGCGACGGGTGCAGGGAAACACCTCTGCGGGGATTGCGTGCCTGCTTCAGCAAGCTATTGAGTCGCTTCCAGAGGAACTCGCCGACCCTGGGCACGATCATGTCAACGTGCCCTCTCGGCGTGGCAGGCCTTGTTTTCCGAAAGTCGCGGGTCACGTCCTGCTCCGGCAAGTGTTGCGCAGACAACCTCAGGAACGACCGGGACCGGTCGCAGCGTCCTGCCGGCGACAACTCGGGATCAGAAGCGCAGCCGCAGGCCCGCCGCTGTATGAACGCCACCTGCCGTAACCGGGTTCCCCCGGTCCGCCAGATCAACCCCTGCCCGGCTGAACCGGATCAAGCCACCGACTCCGACAAACCGGGGGAAGCGGTTGCTGCGCCAGCGCGGCGAGAGGCTGGAACGGGGATTTG
>JAPPFQ010000686.1 GCA_028875135.1 Acidobacteriota bacterium | reverse complement strand
ATTATGAAGGTCTCCAAGTGGGGCAACAGTCTCGCCGTTCGACTACCCAAGGCACTGGTTGAGGAACTTGGTCTAAAGCCTGGAGACCTGTTGGAGGTCGTATCGGCGGCGCCGAATCGCATCGCTGTCGCGAGAGATGAGCGCCGGTCGCTGGCTGTCGACCGGATGCGCGCCCGTGCATTGTCCATTCCCGACGATTATGTATTCGACCGCGAAGAGGCCAACTCCCGGTGATCGCGTTCCTGAACACCAACATTCTGATCTACGCCCAGGGCACCGGGACCAAGAGCGAGGTTGCCCGACAGACAATCCTGGCGGGTGGCGTGATCAGCGTGCAGGTCCTGAGCGAGTTTGCTTCCGTCCTTCGCCGCAGGTTCGGCCTAGAGTGGGACGTTATCGACGAAGCCATCGCCGATTTGAGAACTGCGCTCGATCCGGTCCGTCCCATCGGTATCGAAACCCACACGGAGGCTGTTGCCTTGGCCCGGTCCCACGGCTTCGGCTTCTACGACGCTCTGATCGTCGCCTCCGCGCTCGAAGCCGGATGCGACGTACTGCTGACGGAGGACCTCGAGCCGGGCCGGCGCATCGCGAGTCTTACAATCCTCAATCCGTTCGCTTGACGGACCTCGGCAGGTTGCACAGACCCGCCGCCGCGGCAACGGTGCGGCTGGAGTCTGTCCCCTGGAGCCGGGGATAGTCTCACGGGGGATCCGCGGTTTCCGGGAGGGGAATCGGCAACGGTGGTGAGCACCTGGCTTGGTGCATGGCAGGGTATTGGTTGATGCGAACGCCTGAACAGAACGGACTCGGCCAATGAGGCACAGGTGGACCCTGCAGCAGTCCAACCCGCCCGTCTACCGCTGCAGCCGCTGCAACCGGGACTTGCCCCTGGGAGGGCTCAAGCAACTGCCATGGGATGTCTGCCCGGGCCGGCGGTGGCCCGACCGGGCTTGGCGGACGGGAAACGTTGACTACATTTCTTTCCCCAGGAAACGGCCGAAGCAACGGCTGCTTCCCTTCGAATGATGAGACCTGAACCTTCGTTGAGTTACCGGACAAACCTGGCTCACAGCCAAACTTGCAAGAGACCGAATAGATAACGGACAGAGATTCCCTACCAGGCAGACCGCTCCAACACTCTCATCAACAAGAAGTTACAGAATCATCAATCGAATTTTCCCCAACGGTTCGACACCGTGCCCTGGTTGCCTGAAATGGCGGTTGGTCAGCGGGGTTGGCGGCGATCCCGGGTCCGGTCCTGAAGGCGGTTCCCGGCCGCACCTGTACGGTAGGTATCGGTGGGGCGCTGTGCTATGATTCGGCCACTCGCCGTAACCCTCCATTTGACGGGAATCCCGATGTCGAAGAGCGTGGAGCAGAGGAGCCGGAACGTTGCAGCCGAAGGCCCCAGCCGGCTGCGGTCCGCCCTGAGGCTCAAGGAACAGGAAGTCGCCATCCTGTACCAGATCAGCCGGGCGATCAGCGGGAATCTGAACCTGGAAGACGTCCTGCACGAAATCGTCGACCTGGTAACCCATGTGACCAAGGGAGATTCCTGTCTTCTGTACCTTTTGGATCAGACCCGGGAAGAGCTGGTGCTGCGGGCCTCCAAGAACCCCCATCCAAGGATCATCGGCCGGATCAAGGTGAGGCTGGGGGAAGGAATTACCGGCTGGGTGGCTCAGGAGCGACAGCCGGTGGCCATCCAGGAGGATGCCAGCAACGATCCCCGCTTCAAACTGTTCCACAACCTTCCGGAAGATCGGTATCAGGCCTTTCTCTCGGTTCCGGTCATCACCAAGAACGAGGTGATCGGGGTCATCAACGTGCAGCATCGCCGCCCCCATCGCCATTCCTCCAGCGAGAAGACCCTGTTGATGACCATCGCCAACCAGGTCGGCGCTGCCATTGAGAACGCCCGCCTCTATGAGGAGGCTCGGCGGAAGGCTCTTCAGTTGGAGACCCTCTCCAACGTCAGCCAGACCATCACTTCCCACCACTTTCTGGAAGAGATGCTCCAGTTCATCGTGGGAATGATGGCGGAGACCATGAACTCTCCCATCTGCTCCATCATGTTGCTGGACGACGAGGGCAAGGAGCTGGAAATCAAGGCCACCCACAGCCTCAGTCAAGACTATGCCTCCAAGCCCAACATTCCGGTCCACCGCAGCCTGCTGGGCCGGGTGGTGAAGGGCCGAAAGCCCCTGGTCATCCGCGACGTGACCCAGGAGCGGGGCTATGCCTATCGGGAGTTGGCTCGCCGGGAAGGACTCCGCTCCCTGGTTTCCGTTCCGCTGATGATCAAGGACCTGGTGATTGGCGTGTTCAACCTCTACAGCTCCCAGGAACGGAGCTTTTCCCGCGAGGAAATGCAGTTGTTGACCTCGGTGGCCAACCAGGCGGCCGTGGCCATTCAGAACGCCAAGCTCATGAGTGAGACCATCGCCATGAAGGAGGCCCTGGAGACTCGCAAGATCGTTGAACGGGCCAAGGGAATCCTGCTGAAGGAAGAGCGCCTGGCCGAGGCCGATGCTTACCGCCGCATTCAGCAAAAGAGCATGAAGCTGCGCAAGTCGATGCGGGAAATTTCGGAAGCCATCATCCTGGCCGCCGAGGTCAAGGGCTGAGGGGCGGGAGGAACGTCAGAGTTCAGCCATCGCTCCAGCCGGTGGCAACGGCAAGAGCCCGGCACACGTCGTTCATTTTTTCTGGTCCGACTGTGCCGACGAGCTTCTTCAAGCAGGTCTTTTCGACTGTCTGGACGTGGTCCAGGTTAACGACCGAATCCTTCTTCAACCCTTCTTCCACTCCCACGACAACCTCACTTGGCGCTCCCCGAATCACGGATGTAACCGGCGCCACCATCACGGTGTGCAACAACTCGATGACTTCGGGACGCGTCAGCACCAGGACCGGCCGAGGCTTATCCGGACGAGAGAAGGAATAGAGCCATATTTCACCACGTCTTATCGTTCCATCCATGCAGCTTCACCCTCCCACCCTTTGAGTTCTTTCCCGAGGCCGGCATTGGCGCCATAGGCCTCTTGGTACTGACGGGCAATCTCGACTCGGCTTTGACGGGCGAGATACTCGGCTGCGGCACGGCGAAGAACTACGGATCGTCCAATCTGCCGTACTTCTTCAGCCTTGTCGAGTCTGGTCAATAACTCTTCATCCATCGTGATCTGTATGGTCTTCATAGCTATCTTATATGTGGCACCATGCTGTGTGCCAAAGGAATTCTCTCGCCGGAACTGCCAACGGACCGAGAGTTTCGCCAGCCACTGTCGGGTGGTAACGGGAGACGCGGTCCAATGGCCGGAAAATTCCGGGATTTGGAGGTCGGTCGACGCCTGAGGCGCCGAGAACCATACTTGGTCCGGATCCGGCGAAGCACCCTTCTTTCTCCTCCCTCGACCCTCGGAGGAATGCCGTAAGGCGTTGAGCACGACAATGGTCCGGGATACAATTCAGGCGATCCGTGCGTGATTGGCGAACGAGTGCCGAAAAGGCGTCGAGCAGCGGGTCCATGGAAAATGGCGGAACCGCGGAACACGTCATCGAATGTCCCTTGCTGAAATCTGTTGAGCGCAACCCGAACCGGACATTGCTCATCATTCCTGTCAGAAACCCGTCGGGACGGTCAGAATGATCACCCGGAAACGTTTTCCCCTAGGCAGTCGCGAGCGGCCACTCCAGGTGGCCATCGTGGGCTCCGGTCCTTCGGGGTTCTACACTGCCGACACCCTTTTGAAACAGAAGGATCTTCACCTGAACGTGGACATGTTCGAGCGCATGGCCATGCCCTACGGGCTGGTGCGCTACGGTGTGGCCCCGGACCACCAGAAAACCAAGCAAGTGATCCGCATCTATGAAGCCACGGCCGGGGACCCGCGTTTCCGGTTCTTCGGCAACGTCCAGGTGGGCCGCGACCTGCAGGTGAAGGAACTCCAGGAGCATTACGATCAGATTGTCTATGCCGTTGGATGTGAGTCGGATCGGCGGCTGAGCATCCCGGGAGAGGATCTGCCGGGCAGCCACACGGCGACGGCGTTTGTGGCCTGGTACAACGGTCATCCCGATCATCGAGACGACCTGTTCGATCTATCGGCACGGCGAGTGGCGGTGGTCGGCGTCGGCAACGTGGCCATGGACGTCACTCGAATCCTGGCGCAGGATCCGGAAGGCCTGGCCTCGACCGACATCGCCGAGCACGCTTTGCAAGCCCTTCGCAGGAGCTCGGTCGAAGAGGTGGTGGTGTTGGGGCGCCGGGGACCGGTCCAGGCCAAGTTCACTCCCAAGGAGATCCGTGAGATCGGTGACCTGTCGGGTGTGGATCTGACGGTCAGACCGCAGGATCTGGAACTGGATCCGCTAGCCCGGTCCCAACTGGAGAAGGGAGGGTTTGCCCGCCGGAATTTCGAGTACCTGAAGGGGCAGGTCTGCCGGGGTGACCGTCGTGGACGACGCCGCGTCCGCCTGCGCTTTTTCACCTCGCCGGTGGAAATCCAGGCGAAGCAGGATCGGGTCGGTTCCGTCCGGATGGAACGGAATCGCCTGGTTTGGGATGAACAGGGACATTCCCGTTGCGTGGGCACCGGAGTGTTCGAGAGCTTCGAGGTCGGTCTGGTCTTTCGGTCGGTGGGATATCGGGGAATCCCGATTCCGGACGTCCCCTTCGATGAACGCAAGGGTTTGATCCCCAACGCGGCGGGGCGGGTGCTTCGCCCCCCGGGCGGCGAAGCCGGGACCACCGAGTACGTGGTGGGCTGGATCAAGCGCGGCCCTTCCGGCCTCATTGGAGCCAACAAGCGGGACTCGGCCGAAACGGTCCGCGAAATGATGAAGGATATTCAGGGCCGGGCGGTCAGATCCCTTCCGGAGGGAAACCATGGGGTTCCGGAACGTCTGCTCAGGGAGCGAGGAGTCCGGCCGGTTCACTTCCGGGACTGGCAACGCATCGACGCGGAGGAGCAGGAGCGAGGCCGAAAACGGGGCAAGGTGAGGGAAAAGATCACGGACCCGCAAGAAGTCGTCGCGCTGTTGAAAACGGGGCAGTGCCGGAAAGCGGGCAAGTCGCCGGGTTGACGGCCCCCTGCCTATATCGGGACAGGGGACGGTGCATCTTTGACCCGGTCATGCGTTCCTCCGTTTCCGATTGAAGTCCGGTGATCCGAAATCCGGCTGCCAGGTGAATACCATCACGGAAACCCCGATGAGGAAGTGGTGGGTGAGGGCCATTCTTCCTGTTGTAGCGGCAGGGTGGATACTCTCCGGGTCCACGGCGCGAGCGAACGACTTTTACCTGCGAGTCGGGGGCAGCCTCGAAAGGGCTGAGGAAACGCGGTTCAAGGACAAATCCTGTTCGAGCACCTCTCCAGCAGCCTTGTACGGCTGTGGGACCGGCAACGACGGCGCGCCCAAGAGCACGCTGGGCCATTTCGGCACAATGGCCGGCTTCGAACTCGGGGTCGGCCGCTTGGTGACTCCTGCCTTGAGGCTGGAAGCCGTCTTGCAACATCGCCCGAGCTTTTCCTTCAAGGGCCGCGCCAATTTTGTCCAGACTACTGCCAGGCAGTCGGTCTCAGCAGACTTGTCCTCCTTTTCCGGCATGATTGCCGGCTATGTGGATCTCCCACGGTTGGGCCTGAGAAAGTTCGGCCCGATCAATCCGTTTATCGGGGGTGGCGCCGGCCTTTCTCGCATCGCCATCGGCGAAACCCGCATGGAGTTTCCGAAAACAGCAACCATTGTTCCTGGTGGACAACGGGTTGGTTTCGCCCGAATGCTGACGGCGGGTGTGGGGATGGAACTAACCAGGACGGTGGCACTCGATCTCGCCTATCGCTACACGAACTCCGGAGCCGCCGAAACCGGCAGAGGCACGGGACGGATTGTTTGGCACGACGGGAGCCGCGAGCCTCTGGAACTCGGCCTCGCCGAGACCCGGGCAAGGCTGTCGAGCCAAGGGATCTGGGTTTCCCTGCGCTACCGGTTTTAGCTAGGGAGCGAACATTTCACCCAGTACGTTCAGGACTTGTTGTGCGGTCTTGTCGCTGATTTTGCCCAGGCGTTGAAGCAGGCGAGTCTTGTCGACCGTGCGAATCTGGTCCAGGACGATTTGTCCGCTTTTCTGTTGAAAGCGGACGGGGATGCGGGTGGGGTAGCGAGCGCCTCTGGTTGTCAGTGGGGCAACGATGGCCGTGCCGATGTGTTGGTTCATCTCGTCGGGAGAAATCACGACGCATGGGCGGGTTTTCCGAATTTCGTGCCCTTTGGTGGGATCGAGTCCTACCAGATAGACCTCAAAGCGGGCAACTACCATTCCCACTCCGTGGTGTCCCATCGGGTAACTGACAGAGAAGGTTCATCGAAAAGCGCATCGTCCCCCTGTTTACGCATTCGACGGAAGGCGTCATCCCATCCGGTCCGGGCCGGTGTAGCCGGACGAATGACCAGGTGGTCCTGGCGGGGTTCTAGTTCGACTTCGTCGTCGAAACGGTACTGTTCCAGGAGAACTTTGGGGATGCGTATGCCACGCGAGTTGCCAATCCGTATCAATGCAGCTTTCACGGGAAGCCTCCGCTTCGGTAAAGTAATTACATAGTATATACGCAAGAGGGCAGAGCCTGTCAAATCACTGTAAGGCCTCGTTTTCCTTCCCTTCCCCTCCCCTCATCGATTTCTCACGGGCCAGTCCCGAGCGGTAATCCCCCGAATAGACAATGAGGAAGCCCTTGGGGCAGACGAACTCCTCCCCGGGCTCCAGGATCCGATCGAGGCCGTAGCGGAAAGAGACCTCGACCCGCCGGTCGCGGGCGGTCTCCACGGGAATGGTGAGTGTGCCCGCCGCGGGAGGCCGGTTGGCCACGGTCATTCCCATGACGCTGTTCCAGAAAGCCACCCGGGCGAATCCGGGAGAGGCGGTGGCCACGGTCCGGGCATAGTCGAGGTCGAGCAGGGGCTCGGTGCCCTCTCCATGAACGAGCTGATCGTAGTGAAAGCACTGGAGGGCGTGTCGGGGGGCCTGGGGATCGGTCAGGGAAGCATCCATGCGGAAGAACTGGTTGGTGATCCGGGTGATGCGGATGGGGCGTTCCAGGTCCGGGTTGCGGTAGACGGCCCAGATCATGGCGACGTCCGGGTAGGCCTCGAAGAGCTCGACGACCATGGTCTTTTCGATCAGAATGTTCTCTTCGGTTTCTCCCAGGCCGGTGATCTTGAGGCGCTTCCCCGGACCGAAGGGACCTCTCACCTCGGACAGGCCGATGTTCCGGTAGTCGACGTAGAAATCCAGGACTTCCTGCCCCTCAACCGCAATGAAGTGGCTGGGTTTGGCCAGGGAGGGATCGGGCGGGTTGTGGCTGAGAGCCAGGAGTCGGCCGTCCTGCCGGAAGAAGACACTGCAGTAGAGCTCCCGATCGAAGCGGATCTGAATGGAGGAGTGGCGGAACCACACTTCCCCCTCGGCCACGGCGGTGTAGTGGATTCCCTCCGAGGTTGCCGCCTGTCGCTGGCCGCCGCACCCCGGGCCGAGAGTCCAGAGGAGTAGTCCGCTCAGCACTGCCGCCAGGCCTCGGGGGCGGTTTGAGATTCCGGATCGGCGAAGCCGTCCCGGAGCCTCCGGCCTGGGGAAGTTCCGGTGGAATCGATTTACGGGAAGGGCAGGCATTGTGGCTTCTCCTGGCGCCAGGGGAACCGGCGTTTCAAGCGGCCGGCGTCGCAAGCCGACAGCCTTTGCCAATGCGACGGTCGGCGGATCATCGTACCGCGGGACGATTCACCCGGAACGACCCGAACCGGCAGGGCTGGGTTCGACCTTCAGCAGGTAGTCCAGGCAAAGCTGGGACCAGGTTTCCAGTTGGAGGCGCCGCCGCGCCAGTTGCTTCAGGGTAAGGAAGCGGAGCTCGGTGATGGAGCCCTCCCCCTTGCTGACCTCCCGGTGGTCCAGCCGGCAGCGGTGCACGATCCCCAGGTGGACCCGACCCACCGGAGTGGAATCGTCGTTGAGAAGCCCCAGCGGCTCGGTTGGGAAAACACCCTCCAGGGAGATTTCTTCCGAAAGTTCCCGCTGCAGCGCCGCCTCATAGAACTCCCGGCCGCTATGGAACAGGCTTTCGTCCTCGGGATTGATGTGGCCGCCAATTCCGATGGAACCCTTGTGGACCAGGCGTTTTTCTCCCGAGGCCTTCCCCCGGACATAGTGCAGCCAGCGGTCTCGCTTTTGGATCAGCACATAGGGAATCAGTTGCTTGAATTCCGAGTCGTGCTCGGCCTGGGACCTGGGTCGGAAACGGGAATTTCGCGGATCCAGCAGCACCTCCAGCCGGGTCCCCACCTCCGGTTGGAAACCCTGACCGATCTCGAGTGTCTCAAGCAATCGGCTGGGGACCCCCAGGACCATTTCGTCCTTCATGACTCTCCCCGGTCGGAAACGCAGGCTTGAGGTTAGGTAGGATACCCGGGAAATGCAACCTTGAAGTTTGCCTTCTCGGATTCTACGGAAGCCGGCCAGATGCCCACCCGGGAACGCGGGGGTCCCCCCCCCCCCCCACAGGCAACGCCCCGCCCCTATCCACCACCCCCGGGGCCCCG
>JAPPFQ010000124.1 GCA_028875135.1 Acidobacteriota bacterium | reverse complement strand
CACCAGGGTCGCTTTCCGGCTCCGGGAAACGTAGCGCTCCTTGCGGCCCTCGTTGACCGCGGGAGGAGCATCGGGCTCTGCCCGGGTACCCGCCACCGCCGTCACGCCGGGCGGCAATCCCGCCAGACTCAAAGCGATGCTGCCCTCGAAGTGCTCCTCCTGGTCGGTGACCAGGCTCAGCGGGGTGGCCGTGCCGGCCACCAGGTTCAAATGGTCCTCCTCCAGGTGGATCTGGCCCATGTGAGGCACCTGGGGACGGATCAGCACCCGGTAGGCCATCGAGGGCCCGCCGAAGGCCGCCGTGATGTCCCGGATCTCCAGCGTGAACTCCCCGGCCCGGGGGAAGGAGTGAATGACCTTGGGCCGGATCTGCTTTTCGATCTCGGTGTTGGCATTCAAAATGGAGTGCACGTTGGTCAGGACTTCGGCGCCCTCGGCGTCCACCATCTTCAGGTAGGGATTGAAGACCGGCACGGTGGCGCGGGGAGTCTCGATCTCCAGGGCGATGCGGTCGCCCACCTTGGCCTCGAACCGCACCCGGTCGATATCGCCCGGATGCTCGATGGATCCCACCAGCAGCGACGGCAAGGGAACCACCATCGCCTTCGAAGCTTCGTCAGGGGCCTCATCCAGTTCGATGACCGGAATGGTCTCCGGCAGCGGGGGCTTCCCCGTTCCATCCTGGCCCACGTCAGGCGGCTCCGGGCGGGACGGAGGCCGCGGCGGCGACGCCGTCCGCACCCGCAGCGCATCCATTCGATCGGCTCGAAGCTCCCGAGTCCAGCTTCGTTCCTGCCAGAGGTCCCTGCTCGAGCCGATGGAGACCGAACCGGATGCCTCTCCGTTCTTCCCCTCCGCATCCCTGGTGATCCGCAGAAGGTAGGGGTGATCGGGACCGCCCTCGCCCATGAATCCGCTGACCCGAACCAGGAATCGACCGGCCTTCCCGAACCGGTACCTCAGCACGGGCTCGGTGCTCAGTTCGGGATAGGACACCGGCTCGTCGCTGAAAGCCAGCCTGCGGGCGCGGTCGGGACTGAACCAGCTCCCGGCGGGCTCAAAGAGGGTGATGGCCAGATCCGAGAGCTCCAGCGAGCGCACCTCAAACCGCAATCTCTCTCCTTCGGCGACCGTGAAGGCGTAGTAGTCCACCTCGGCAGGCTGCCCGAGGGTCCCGTGAACGGCCAGGGGCCACTCGGGCAAGGACTCGGCCTCGGAGGCCAGATCGTGGGTGGCGAGGCTCTCCCGGTGGCCGGGCTCGGCGTGCACGTGAAAGGTCAGGGGATGGGAAAGGCCGCGAGGCGTGATCGCCCTCAGGCTGCGTGGACCCGGTCGGGCAGCCGGATCCACTTGGAACCGCAGGCTGAGCAACTGGACCGGCTTGGCCTCGGCGTCCGACAGGGGCGTCTCCTCAGGACTGGGCCCCTTCTCCTTGCGGAGGCCGAGAACGGTTGCCCTGACGTCGCCGGAGTCGAACCAGAGCTGGCGGGCTCCCTCCAGCCCCCGTCCCCTGAGGGTCCCTTGAAACTCCTCGCCCGGCCGGCCTCCCAGGGGAAACAGGGACAGGATTTCGGGCGGATCGGAGGAGCCGGTATTGGCCGCACAGGGGAAGGGTTGAAGCAGCGCCAGCAGAGCGGCGACCATCCATCCCCGGCCCAAGCGGCCGGCGGTTATGCAGGAAAGGGGCACGACGATTCCTCGAGCATTGAGGACGGACAGGAGCGATCCGATTTTAGCCGTCGCGAAAACCCATTGTCAATTTCGCCGCCCCGCCTCCGAAATCCATTGATACTCTTGCAAAGAGCGTCTACCCTGTCGGCGGACCCGACCGGATCGAACCATGGACCCTGCCCCCGCATTCAAGCAGGCCAGAGACCGCGGATGCGCCTTTCTCTTGCGCCATCAGGGCATCCGGGGAGAATTTCCCCGGGGCCGACCGGCTCTGGACGACTACTACAAAGCGCTCACCGCCTTTCAGGTCTGCGGGCACAACGATGCCGCCAACCGCCTCTGCCAGTGGATTCGCACCCGGGGCATGACTCCCGAGGGCGATTTCGGTCCCAGGAAGGAAGGCGCCTCCGGTTACTCCTGCGCCTATTTCAATGCCTGGGTCATCCTGGGAGCACAGCGGCTGGGGCAGCTCGACCTTGCCACGCGGGGAGTCCACTTCCTGCTGGGGTTTCATGACGAGGAAACCGGAGGCTTTTTTTCGGACCCCACCGAGAGGAGCGCGGAGACCAAACAGGACCTGATGGTTGTCAGCCTGTGCGGACTGGCCTGTCTGTCCATGGGCAAGACCGAGGAGGCCCTCCGGGCCGCGGGCTGGTTGAAGACCCTGATGGAGGCCCAGCCGGATTTTCCGACGCGGCTGTACACCGTCTACAGCCAACATGACGGCCTGCGCACCGCGTTCGATCCGGGTGAGGCTCCAAGGCATGTGGTGGTGGCGGACTCCCGTACCGACCAGGCCTTCTTCAACCCGGGAATCGCCGCCGGCTTCCTCTGCCGGCTATTCCAGGCCAGTCGCGAAAGCAAGTGGCTGGACCTGGCCATTGAATACATGCGCTTTGCCGAAGGGGCCAGCGACGAGCTCTTCCGCCTGATCCGGGCCGGCAAGGTGGGCTGGGCCGCCTCCCTGCTCTTCCGCATCACGGGAGAACAAAAGTACCGGGCCATGGCCCTCAGGATCGGCGACAATCTGATCCGGCTTCAGTCCCGGCAAGGGTACTGGTCGGGAGTGGGACAGCGGACGCCCAACTTCGATTCCACGGCCGAACGAGTGGTCTGGATGGACGAGATCGCCCAGATTGGCGGAGGATGAGACCTGCCGACAGGATTGAAGCGATGCGACGGATCCTTGCGGTTCCGAGCCCTAATTGACAAACAGGAAGGCTGACCATGCTGATTATCGACGGGGATTACCCCATGGCCATTGGCGCCATGGACCTGAACCGAGACCTGACCCTTCCCCTCGCGGAGGTTCGGAGCGCCGCTCCCGACCGATTCGCCGCGAAGAGCCGCCCGGACGCCGAAACCATGGCCTCCCTGCCGGAGATGCGGCGAGGCGGAATCGCCGCTGCCCTGGTCAAGGTGGTGGCCCGCCACTATCGGTCCGGGAGCCCGTTGTGGGGATACCGCGGCCCCGAGATGACCTACGCCGCGGCCCGGGCTCAATTGGCGTACTACCGGATGCTGGAGATGCGCGGGGAGGCCAGCATCCTGCGGACGGGGGCGGATATCTCCGACCACCTGCAATTGTGGTCAAACAGTGCATCGCGGGAGCGGCTGCCCGTGGGATTCATCCTCGGCATGGAGGGGGCCGACCCCATTCTGGAAACCAGCCAGGTGACCCAGTGGTGGGCGGACGGAATTCGGGTCATCAGCCTCTCCCACTACGGCCTCAGCACCTACTGCCACGGCACAGGGACCGGAACCTCGGGGGGGCTGTTCCCGCCCGCCAAGGCCCTGCTGCGGGAGATGGATTCGTCCGGAATGATCCTGGACGTCACCCACGCTTCCGACGCCTCGGTCCGGGAGGCCCTGGATCTGTTCGGGGGGCCGGTGCTGGCCAGCCACCAGAACTGCCGGGCCATCGTCCCCGGAGAGCGGCAGTTCCCCGATGACCAGTTGCGAGCCGTGATCCGGAGGGGGGGAGTCATCGGAGCCTCCATGGACACCTGGATGTTGTATCGGCCCGGGCTGGACTGGGGCGGTCCCATTCCTCCCCGCCGCAGCGTCTACTCCAAGGAGGCGGTGACGCTGGAGGACTACTGCGACCACATCGACCATGTCTGTCAACTGGCGGGCAACAGCCGCCACGCCGCCATCGGCGGGGACACCGACGGCCAGGGTGGCAGCGGAGGGGCTCCGGCGGAAATCGACACCGTGGCCGACTACCAAAGGGTCGCGGGGGTGCTGGAGGGGCGGGGCTACTCCTCCGAGGCCGTCGAGAACGTCATGTTCCGCAATTGGCAGCGGTTCTTCGAGGCCCACCTCCCCCGATCCTCGGACACCGATCCCGACAACCCCTCCGAAGGAGGATGAGTTTGCGCCGCCGTTTCCCTGTCGGTATGCTTTTTCTGGCTGTCCTTGCGGGAGGTTGCAGCACCCCGGAGCCCGAACAGCCGGACCCCATGCAAACCGAAACTTCAAAGCACTATCTGGCCTATTTCGGCACCTTCACCCGAGGGGAGCAGGGCGGCAAGGGCATCTACGTCAGCCGCTTCGAGGTCTCCAGCGGCAGGCTGAGCCCAATCCGGCTGGCGCTGGAAGCGGAAGACCCCTCCTACCTGGCGGTCCACCCCAACCGGCGCATCCTCTACTCCACCAACGAGGTGGGAGGCCGCCCGGGAACGGTCAGTTCCTATGCCATCGATCCGGCAAGCGGCAGGCTCAGTCTGCTCAACCAGGTGCCGGCCCAGGGTAGAGGCACCTGTCACATCGGCCTCACCGGCGACGGCAGCATGTTGGCCGTGGTCAACTATGTCACCGGCACCGTGGCTTCCTACCGGGTGCTCGAAGACGGCCGGCTGGGAGAGACGGTCAGCATCATGCAGCACCGCGGCGCCGAGGCGCCCCATCCTCACTCCGCCAACTTTGCGCCGGACAACCGCTTCCTCATCGTGCCCGACGTCGGCACCCACAAGGTCCACCTCTACCGGGTCGATCCGGCCAGGGCGGCGCTCCGGCCTCACGACCCCGCCGAGTTTCCGTTCCGGCCGGGCAGCGGCCCCCGCCACCTGGCCTTTCATCCTTCGGGCAAGTACTGCTACATCATCGAGGAGACCGGAAACGTGGTGATGGCGTTGAAGTGGGACGGGCAGCGCGGGACCCTGAAGGAGCTTCAGCGGATTCCCACGGTTCCGGCATCCTTTCCGGGCGAGACCTGGACCGCCGAGATCGTCGTCCACCCGACGGGCAAGTTCCTCTACGGGTCCAATCGCGGGCACGACTCCATTGCCGTGTTCTCCATCGACCAGGACAGCGGCCGCCTCACTGCCGTCGACTGCACCCCGACCCGGGGCAGCTACCCGCGAAACTTCAACCTGGACCCCAGCGGCCGGTGGCTGATTGCGCTGAACCGGGAAAGCAACAACGTCGTCACCTTTGCCGTCGACCCTCAGACCGGAAGACTCACCGCCACGGGACAGGTGCTGGAGTTGCCCAGCCCCTCCTGCCTGCGCTGGGTGCCGCTGGATGCAGAGTGAACGCGACTTATTGGGCAAGATTTCTGATGCGGTGCATCGGTTTGTTCGCTACTGGAAGATGCGCCAGGAAATCAAGAGATTCAAGTCTTGCCGGAATGTTCACGAGCTGCCGGCCATATTCCATTACTGGTCAAACAAGTACCTGGTCCCCAAGTTTCTCCCGTTTGGCTTTGGCAACCCCACGGAATTCTTTCATTTGTACATGATGCGGAGTTGTCGTCGTTTCAGGGGAGAAGACTGTCGATTCATCAGCATCGGCTCGGGAAATTGTGATCTCGAGGCGGAGCTTGCCCGGATGCTGGTCAAGTCCGGATTTTCGAATTTTGTCCTGGAATGCCTGGACGTCAACCAACACATGCTCAAGCGTGGAAGAGCCCTGGCGGAGGAAAACGGCCTGCTCGATCATATGGGCTTCGTTTGTTGCGACATCAGCGAATGGGAACCCGTTGAGCCGTATCACCTTGTGATGGTCAACCACTCTCTGCACCACTTTGTCGCCCTGGAACGGCTCTTCGACACCATCCATAGAGTCCTTCACCCCGAAGGGTTCTTTGTTGCCGACGACATGATCGGCCGAAACGGCCACATGAGATGGCCGGAAGCGTTGGCAATCCTTCAGGAGCTGTGGGCGGAACTGCCCCTTCGCTACAAGTACAACCACCAGCTCAGACGGTTGGAAATCGAATATGAGAACTGGGATTGCTCAAGACAGGGAGGAAACGAGGGAGTCCGGTCTCAGGACATCTTGCCGCTTCTCATGAAGAAATTCCACTTCGACCTCTTTGTCGTCTACGGGAATGTGATCGACATCTTCGTGGACCGAAACTTCGGACACAACTTCGACCCCGATAGCGAGTTCGACAAGGCATTTATCGACAGGGTGCACGCCATTGACGAGGAGAGCATCAAGAGTGGGACCATCAAGCCTACCCACATGACGGCAGCCATGACCCGAAACGCCGTGGCCCGGACGAAGATGAACAACCACCTCTCTCCCGAATTCTGCGTGAGGTGGCCCGACCCCGGTTAGCCAACCGTGACGGTCAGGCGTCTATCGTCTACTCGAGCAGCAGCTTCACGTCGGTTTCGAATTGCCGGTAGTCGGTGAACCGGATGATGTTTCGAGTGTGGATCCGGACACTCTGCAGGACGCCGACCGACAGGTTGAACTGAGCCCTGACCGGAAGCCAGTGTTGGCCCCCACCGATCCGGATCCGGTCGTAGGCGATGTTCATCTCCGACGCCTTGATGGGGAAGTCCTCCGGAAGATCGACCAACTCCTTGGTGAGTCTGACAACCTGGTAAGAGTTGACGTCGATCCAGCACAATCCTCGGTAGCCCACCCGCAGGGGATTGCCCTCGTAGTTCAATTGAAGCGAGGAAGCCTCCCGTGGAACCCGGTAGGCCACCCGCAGGGTCTGACGTCCCGAGATCTCCTCGGCTTCCTCCGGACGGAAGGAAGTCCTGCTTTCAGGAGCGAATACGTTGCGGAGAGCGGCGGCGAATTCCCCGATGGAATAAGTGCCGTCCTGGCTGCCCGTTGCCTTTTGCCCCTCCACCAGCCTGTAGCTCTCTTCTCCGTTTGTGAACATGAGCTCTTCCTGGAACCGGTCCTTCTCCCGCCAACCTCGGAACAGCCTTTCGAATCGCTCTGTGCGGCGGCGGCACACGAAGTTGGGCAGGCCTTGCGAGGTCGCGTCGATTCTGCGACGGACGGCTTGCAGAACGTTCGGCCACTCGACGCCGACCGGCCCGCCGCCGGGCCGGGCCAAGGCAAGAGTGGGCGGTGCGAAGCCACTGACCGTAAGCTCCCCGGAACCGGGTTCCATCGTGAGTTCGGGGCGATCGTAGACGGAGGGGGTGTCGGCGGGCTGCATGTTTCTGGTCGCGGCCTGTTTGGAGTCGAACGGCAATCGGGTATTCTCGTCGTAACGGGCTCCGGCGAACCGCGTCCTGCCGATTCTGATACTGCCGCCGGAGGAAACGACAATAGAGAAGTTGGCCGCCCTTCCATCGACCAGAACGGCCCGGGTCATTCTTGTCCCCCGAAGATCGGTCCACCTCAGATCGCTGCCGAACAGGACTGCTTCCGACAGGTCGGCCACCTGAAGATCGGCCTGGTTCAAGTGAGCATTTTTCAGGATGGCGCGCCGCAAGTCGGCGCCACGCAAGTCGGCGCCCTCCAGGCTGGCCTGGGTCAGGCTGGCATCGGTCAGATCAGCTCCTTGCAATTGCGCGCCGTCCAGCCTGGCCTCGATCAGTTCGGCGCCCGAAAGTTTTGCGCCTCGAAGATCGGCACCTCGCAAGTCGGCCTCCCAGAGCCTGGTTTGGGTCAGGTCGGCCCGTAGCAGAACCGCATCCCGAAGGTCGGCCTTCCTTAGATCCATGCCGCTCAGGTTGGCTCCAAAGAGATTCTTCCCCTTCAACGTGTGCGGCTGCAGTCGGTTCCCCCGCAGATCGCCGCATTCTCCCGGATGATCGAGGTTGTACCCGAGCTCTCCCCGGTCGTCGGCGCAGGCCAGGATATCGCCGCGGAACCGATAGGCTTGCGCAGGATTCGCGTGGCCCGAGGACCGTGGGATCTTCAGGCTGTCCCGGATCTTCTTCAGGTCGAGGCGAAAGACCCGTTCCGGACCGGAGGCTTTTCCGGCACGGGTCCGACCGCCATTGACCGGGGAGGGCACGTCTCCGGATGCGGCCATTTCCGAGCCTTGCGTCACCACGAAATCGGTCTCGGTGACAGTGGTGCGGCCGCTGTCCAACTCCTGGGTCGTAATCTCGAATCGATAGCTTCCCGGGCTCAAGGACTGGGTGGAAAGCTTGAAGCCGACGGCGATTTGACCGGGTGCCCGCTCTTCCAGGTGGTTGCGGTCCAGCGCGATGGGTGGAAATTCGACGGCCTCGCCGTTGTCCTTGACTGCCTGGACGTGAGCCGTGAGGTTGCCGTCCTCCAGCTTGGAGGCGTTGTAGAGTTTGTAGAATACGGCCAGGGGTTGGGAAGGAACAATTTCGTTGGCGACCGCCGGCCTCACCTGAAACCCGCGGTGAAACAGCCAGCGGGCTTCCGGGACTTGCATTCCGGCCACGGATGGGGATAACGACTCCAGGTCCTGACTCAAGACCAGGCCGCTGGCCATGAGCGCATCCGGGGAGACCGCTGGAATCCACAGCGCCTCTTCGGTGGTGGCCAGTCTGCCCTGGCGGTCTGCAGCCACCAGCTTGATGCGATACCTGCCCGGCTTCAGCTTGAGAAATCCCTGCACGGCCGAATCCGCCTTTCCGTATGCCAGCGGGAGCGTCTGGCTGAAAACCGATTCCGCCTGCCCGTCGCCGGAAAAGGCAATCCCCACCAGGCGAAGGTCTTGCCCCGGCAACCAACTTTTTGCAGTATTCCCGTCCGCTCTGTGGGAGACCGTGGCCGAGATCAGGACCAGAGCCCGCTCGGACTCCTGGTAG
>JAPPFQ010000503.1 GCA_028875135.1 Acidobacteriota bacterium | reverse complement strand
TCAACCTGATTATCCCACCAGGAGGGGGTATGTTAGAAGTTTGAAGGGGGACGTTTGAAGCAGGAAGTCTGAAGTTTGAAGTTTGAAGGGGGAAGGATGAAGTTTGAAGTTTGAAGGGGGAAGGATGAAGTTTGAAGTTTGAAGGGGGAAGTTTGAAGGGGGGGGGAAGTCGGGGGGGTTGCGACCAGGGGTCTTGCCGGTTCGGACTTCCCTTAAGCCATCTGGAAGGCGCGGGCCCGGAACAGGAAATCGACGATGTTTCCTTCATGGGGTTGATGCCAGTTGAGGCGAATGGTGGGAACCGCCCCCAGATTGAGGCGGTCGATGTTGCGGGCATCCACCAGGGCCCGCCGAAAGGACTCGTCGCCGGTGATCCCGGTGGCCACCAGGGTGGGACCGATGGAGTCGATCATCCTGGCCTGTGGACACCGCACCACCGAGACGAAGGGGTACATGTACTCCTTGCCGGCCAGGCTGGCGTCAGGCGACTGGCAGTGTACCACCGTGGGCCGGAGGTAGTCGCACCGCTGCATGCGTACCAGGCGATCCCCCTCCCTGAACCGGCCGGTCACTTCCTCAACCCCCTCCTGCTCCAGCCCGGCATCGATATCGTTGGAGATGGCTTCCGCCTGCCCGGGTACGGTAAAGGCAGCCAGCGCGGCCCTGTCATCCTGGGGCGGCAGGGGCTCGATCGGCCCAAGCCGGCTGGCCAGGGCCTCCGCAATTTCCTCCGTATGGCGGGATGCCCAGATGCCGGAGCAGTTGATGCAGCTCCGGCCGCTGTTGATCAGGACGCTGTCCACCAATAGGTCCAGGACGTCTTCCCAATTGTCCACCTGGTCGTCGCCGATCAGGATCTTGCTGAACCCGGGACCGTGGACCTGTACCGCCGGATTGGCCTGGTACCGCTCCACCGTGGGGGTCCCGCCGAAGATCAGGCTCCTGGGACAGTGGCCGACCACGGCGGCTCCCACCTCCCCGCCGCCCGGGTAGAGCGCGATGGCCTGTTTGGGGATCCCGGCCTGAAAGAAGGCCTGGGCCATGCGCCAGGGCGTCCAGGGTTCCTGGGGACCGGGCTTCAGAACGAGACCGATCTGAAGCGGGATCACCGGGAGCCAGAGGCTGTGGACGCCGGGGGAATTGGAGGGCAGCACCATGCCCAGCACCGGAGTGTTGGCCTGGTAGCTGCGCATCAATCCATCTTCTTCGCCATAGCCCCGACCCAGAAGGTCCAGATCCAGACCCCGCGTCAGCGAGCGCAGAATATTGCCGATCTCGTCCAAGACGTACCTGAGCTTGGCCATGTTCATGCGGCACATGTGCTCCGGCAGACCCGTGGTCGCCGACTGTTGCCGGACAAACTCCTCGGGAGTTTGAGTCCCTTCTCCCAGGGGCAGCTCGGCCGAGGAGAAGAGGCTGCCGGCCTTCTGGATCCTTGCCAGAAGCTCCTCGGACGGGATCTCGCGCAACACCTGGCGCGCCCGTTCCGCGCGTCGCATGTCCCTGGCCACCAGGCCGGGATTGGCCTGGCTGACCTCGGCCACGGGCTCTCCGGTGGCGAAGTGGACCACCTTCTCGACTTCCAGGCTCTTGTAGGGCTCTCCCCAGCGTAGGACCGGAAAGTGAATCACGTCATCCTCCATTCCATCCCCGGGGCCGCCCCGTCCTTCCCTCCGGCGGTCCCGCGGGCGCCTGACTCAGTAAACCCCCACAGTGGTGGCGGCGGCGAACCGGCTATAGGGCCGCAGCCCGCTCACCCCGTCCCAGGACCAGGCCTCGCAGGGCGGCTCACGTTCTCCCTCGTCCCGTTCCAGGAACCGGGGCAGGAAGAACTCCCTGGTGAGTGTGGTCAGCATGACGCGGCCGGTTTCACCGTAGTCCACCTGCCGCGACGTGTCATCGAAATCCACCAACTGGATCACCGCCCTGGGCTGAGGCGGGTAGTAGGTGATCTTGTAGCCGTTCTCTGGACCGCTGGGCCCACTGGCGGCCAGTCCCATCAAGGTGTTGCCGTAGGTGGGAGTCAGGTAGACGCTTCCCAGAAGTTCCTCTCTGGCGAAGCGGTGCCACTGGGGAGTGAACTCGGTGCCTCCCGAAAATATCCCCTTGATTCCCGACTCCTCCAGGCTGGAATTCTCCTCCTCCAGGCGGTTGGCCAGGGCCTCCAGCAGCTTGGGCGTTGTGAACAGGCACTGGATGTCGTGGCCGGCTCCCAGGAGGTTTATGGCCTGGTCGATGACATGGGCCTGGTAGGCCTTGAGATGGTCCATCCAGCCCTTTTTGATCAGCTTGATCACCCAGCGCGGGTCCAGGTCCACGCAGAAACAGATGCCCCCGCGGAAGTGGGCCAGGTGCTCGACAGCCAACCTCAGACGGCGGGGTCCGCTGGGACCCAGCATCAGCCAGTTGGACCCCTTCGGAAAATACTCCTCCGGGAGGGTCTCGGAAAAAAGCTCGTAGTCGATGCGAAAATCTTCGATGTTGATCCGGCTCTTGGGAATCCCGGTGGTGCCGCCCGTTTCGAAGACGTAGACCGGACGGTCGGCCAGGGCCTTTGGAACCCAGCGGCGCACCGGGCCTCCGCGCAACCACTCGTCCTGAAAATGCCCGAACCGGTCCAGATCGGCGAATCCGCGCACCTCCCGGCGGGGGTCCCAACCGGCTGACGAGGCCCATTCCAGCCAGAAAGGACAGCCGGTGGCGGGATCGAAGTGCCATCGCACCATCTCCACCACGTGGTCATCCAGCCGCTTTCGGGCTTCCTCGATTTTTTCCCGGTCGGATTCACCGGTAGCAGCGCTCATAGGCCTGTGTGGGGGTCAAGCGAAACTGCTTCGGACCCTGGCGGTTCAGCCAGTGGGTCTTCCAGTGCGGGCGCCGTCCCTGTACCGATGGCGGCGAGAGGCGGATTATAGCCCAACTCGGCCGAAAACGGCATCTTTCGGGAAGGATGGGAAGAATTAATAGGCTATCCTGTTTAACCCGCGATTGAACGTTTCCGTTCCAGGGAGGATCTCAATGACCCCGTTCCCCTTGCCTCAACCCGCTGCAGTCCGGCCGATCCGGGCGCTGACTCTCGAGCACTACTCCGAAGGCCCCGTGATCGACTTGGAGGGCAACCTCTACTTTTCCCACGGAACTTCGATTTCCAGGATGGCCCCCGGCGGCGAGCCCACCGTCTGGGCCACCTCCGCGGCCCCCAACGGCCACAAGATCCTGGCCAATGGAGAGCACCTGGTCTGCGACGCCACCCATCAGGCCGTGCTGCTATTCGATTTGGAGGGCGGGCGGCTGGGCCGGGCCGCCGGGGGGCGCTGCCAGGACCTGGAAATCGACGGCCCCAACGACATCTGCCTTCACCCCGGAGAGGGGTTCTACTTTACCGACTGCCTTCCCGGAAAGGGCGCCGTCATCTTCGTGGACCTGGAGGGAAACCAAAGCGTGGTGGCGCGGCACCTGGATACCCCCAACGGAATCGTTCTGTCGGCCGACGCTCGAAGCCTGTTTGTCTCCGAAAGCCTCCCCAACCGTGTGACCCTCATTCCCATGGCCGGGCCGGGCCGGGCCGCGGGACCTCCCCGGGTCTTCGCCGACCTCCCCCGCCATCCCGACAGCCAAGCGGACGGCAAGAACCTGCCGGACGGCATGGCCCTGGACCGGGACAAGCGTCTCTGGGTCGCCCACTACGGCATGGCGGCGGTGCATGTGCTGTCACCCGATGGCCGGCTGCTGGCCAGCTACGACACCGGTATGCGCTGCACCAGCAACATCTGCTTCGCCGGCCCCGACCTGGCAACGGCCTTCGTCACCGGCGGCGACGGAGAACCCAGCCCGGGCGGCCTGGTTCGTCTGGATGTGGGCGTTCCGGGATTATCTATTCTGCCGGTCGGCGCTTAGCGGTCTCCCCCGGGGCACACCTCAATTTCACGTCTTCCCAGGAAACGCCGGGCAAGAGAGGGACCGGAGCGAACTCCATCCCGGCGGCGTGCCGTTCGAGCTGCCGAATCCGGTCTTGGCTGCTCGGATGGGTGGAAAGGTAGGTCAGCCCCTCGGGAAGATTCATTTTCTCCAGGGACTTCAGAAAAGCCACCATCCCGCCGGGAGCGATGCGGGCCTGGTGGAGCATTCTCATGCCCTCGAGATCGGCCTCGGTTTCGGCCTGCCGGCTGAAACGCAGCTTGCCCAGGTTTCCCGCCGTCTCCAGCGCAATTTCCAGTCCGCCTGCGTCGCCCGTCCAGGCCGCGATCAGCACCTGGAGGGAAAGGTCCTGAAACAGCGCCTTGGTGGCATGGCGTTTAAGGACATGCTGCATCTCGTGGGCCAGCACCCCTGCCAACTCCTCCGCAGACCCGCTCTGTCCCACCAGCGCCGTGTGCACCACCAGGAAGCCGCCCGGCGCCGCAAAGGCGTTGATCGAGCGGTCCTTCTTCACAAAATAGCGAAAGCGGTAGCCATGGCCTGGAGCGGCTTCCAGCAGGCGGCTGCCGATCCCTTCCAGGACATCGGTGCAGACAGGGTCCTCAAGGCGATCCTCCGGCGATACCAGCATGCCCACGGCCGACCGGCCCAGTTGCTCCTCCCAGGAAACCGGAACCCGGGCGGCCAGGGCCTCGGCCATGGCCGGGATTCCCCACAGGTAGAGGGCGACGGCCAGCAAGGGAAGGCAAAGGGCGGCAAGCAGGGTGAGCTTGAGGCGGAGGGAACGCCTGGCGGGATTGTGAAAGGCGGTACGCCCGGGCGCGATTGCGTGGATGGCCGCCAGGAAACCGGCGTCGTCGACCAGTAGGGCCTCGGGAGACGGGGCCCTTCTTTCCAGGCGAACCTGTTCCCCAGCGTAGCCCCCTTGAGTCTGGCGGACCTCATCGTAGTCCCACCAGAGGGTGGCGCGGTCTGGTTTGGCGATCTGAAGGCCCCGGGTCCCGATGGTGATCCGAACCGGCTGTGCCGAGGCGGTGCGGCCGTCGAAATAGCGCCCCTGCCACTCCATTGGGGGGGGATTTGCAGCCATCGTCCTCACAGTGTCACAGGATCCCCAGGTCCATGTCCAGAAGCTCGGAATCCAGCAGGTCCGCGATGCCCTCCCCGGTGGCTCCGGCTTCCCGAGCCTCCTGTTCGATGACCGCCAGGTCGAGGGAGCCGTGGAGAGAGATCCTCTCGAACATGAACCTGGCCGTACGTACCAGCACCCAGGGTTGGGCAAAGCCCAGAGTGACCACCAGCAGGATTCCATTGACGAACTTCAACCAGAACAGGCTTCCGCCGGTGATTGAACAGCCAAAGTCCGCCCCTGCAAACCGGGTATGGCTCCAGAGGTATCGATGCTGGCGGGCGGCGTACCAAATCATGGGGAGCCACCCCAGCGGGGTTAGGACTATGAGTACGAATACGATGACCACCAGCTCAGGAATTCCCAAAGCACTTCCAACAAGACCACGCAAGAGGCCCGCCAGGGATAGTGGGATTAGGATCGTCAGCAGAAAGGCTTTCGCATATGGCCATAGCAGCTCTTTACCGTCGCCGTCGAAGCTGAAGGGGGCGTTTCCGAAGAAGGTTCGATCCAACAGGAATTTTCGTATCTTGCAAGAGAAAATTGGACCGTAAAAGCCGAGAGTGACCATGGTGAGCAGCAGGCCGGGCGCATAGAGTTTCATGAATTCCCGGGTGTGTCCCCGGAAGGAGAATCGGATATTGCGCCAGGAAGAACGGCTCAATCGGTAGCGCCAGGCGCCGGCAATGGCTATGGGAATCAGTCCGAAGAACAGGGGCGGCAAGAGAAAGAGCAAATACAGCACCTGGCGCCAGACCCACTTTTCGTCCAGAAGATGGAGGATGCCGAAACTGATCCCGTAGATCGCTGCCAGAATCGCCGCTCCCTTCAGCCAACCGATGAGGAGTTCCTTCCCGGTACCGTGGTAGGCAAAACGGTCTCCTTCGAATTCGGATTGGCTGTAGACGTAGTTCCGAACCTTGACCTTGCCCCAGAAATAGTAGATTCCCAGGGTCAATGCAGTCAGAAGCATGTTGACGATGTGGATGCCGAACAGGCTTCCTCCCGTTCCATGAAAGCGAAGCTTCCAGACCTGGCCGGAGTTCGAGTCCGATTCGGAATGGCCTGCGGCAATGACCGGGTCTCCGCCGGGCGGGTTCTGTTCCATCGAATTCCTCCGTTGCGGGCAATTTGGATCATCCCCCGGCCCACACCGGGGCAGCCATCTCTCGCCCTCGATCTCCTACCCCGTTGTGGCCGGACGAATCGGCATTGACAGAAACCGAGGCGGTGGTAGTCTGTTAGCCAATGAAAGATACCGATCCAGGCAAGGCAGGTTGCGAGGGCGCGATGCGAAAGGGATTTTCTCTGATCGAGCTGTTGATCGTGGTGGCGATTATCCTGATCATCGCCGCCATAGCGGTCCCGAACCTCCTCCGGGCAAGACGTTCGGCCAACGAAGCCTCCGCCACCGCTTCCATGAGGACGATCGGTACCGGCCAACTCATGTACCGCTCCACCCACGGCACCTTCACCAACCTGGCCGGGCTGGCGGCGGACGGCGTGATTCCCGCCGATCTGGGATCCGGGACCAAGAGCGGTTACAAATTCACCAGTGAACCGGGTGAAATCCCGGCTCAGCAGTTTACCGTGACCGGTGTTCCCGAAATCCCCGAAGGGGCCACCGCCACGGGCACCAGGACCTTTTTTACCGACGAAACTCAGGTGATCCGGTTTGCCATCGGGTCCCAGGCCAATGCTACCAGCACACCGGTGGGCAACTAGCGGCCATATCCCCCCTGCATCAACCTCCGCCTGTGGCTCGGCGAACCCTCTTCGATGGGGGAGTGATGGGCAGGTCTGTAAGCCGAATTCTGTTCCCTCGTAGAGGGCAACGGTCATTCCTCTAGCCCGGGAGTTGCCTCCCGGATCCAGCATTCTACCCGGATGTCGAGCGGCGCGGGTCACGCCTCCATCCCTATTTGAACTTGCTCCATGTGGGGTTTGCCAGGCATGCCCGTTGCCGGGCACCCGGTGCGCTCTTACCGCACCATTTCACCCTTACCCCTTGCGGGGCGGTGTCTTTTCTGTTGCACTTTCCGTACCCATGGAGAAACTCCATGAGCCCCCCGCGTTACGGGGCACACTGCCCTGTGGAGTTCGGACTTTCCTCCCGCCCAATGCACTGTCATTGAGCCGGCGACCGTTCGACCTGCCCGACGGCATTTTAGCCCGCATTTCTCGCCAGGTCGCTACCGAAACCGCAAAAGACTGTCTATTGAGCCTTTTGCGAAATCCGTATATTGCAAAGAGCTCTGTGTTCAGCAATCCGGCGCGTACCCCCTCGAGGAGCAAGAGCGGTCCACGAAGTGACACGAACGACGACGAAGGGCCACGAAGCGTGACGGCTCTGCCGAATCGGCACGGGCTGCGGCCCGGCAAGCCGGCGCCTGCCCCCTCGAGGAGCGAGAGTATTGGGAGGAGGGCCACCCGGGAGCGCGGGCGTCCCGCCCGCATGCGCTCCCGTTCGGTGCCGCTCAGTTACCCTGCGATGCGGCGCCCGGCCACCCTGCCGGCGGGAACGCCATGGGTCCGGCCCAAGCAGAGTTCTGGCGCCGTTGCCGGTCGAGCCGGGTGGAGGAAATGGCCGAGGCCCTGCCAGTGTTGTGCGGGCAGGACGCCCGTGCTCCCGGGTGGGCGTCAAGGCGCCGGCAGGATCAACCGGGCCCGGCGGCGGGCTGAGTTCGCATCGGCGGACCGTCACCGCCCCAGTCCAGCGGAAGCAGGGATTGTCGCCACAGCCCCGGCTCCAGCAACGGCCCGGCTGAAGGCGGCCTTCTTCCGAGCTGGTACCGGTCGCACAACTGGCGGATGAGATCGGAAATCCGCTCGCGATAGATCTTCAGTCTGCCTTGCGGTGGCCTATAGAGATCCCGGTATACCGGCACCAGCTCCGGAAATCGCTCTCGCAGGAAGGGCATCCAGACTCTCTCGATGGAGGATGTGACAAACAGGACCCTGGCAGCCAGGTATCCCGCACCCAGGCGCTTGACATTTCTCACCAGCGCCTCCAGCTCCCCGGGACCGTCGGTAATTCGGGGAAGCACCGGCATCACCAGAACCCCTGTGCTCAGGCCGGCTTGCGACAGGGCCTTCAGGGCAAACAGCCTCCGCCGGGGCGTGGCAGCCCGCGGTTCCAGAGCCCTGGCCAATTGGGAGGATAGGGTCGTGAGAGTGATATTGAGGTGCACCTCGTTGCGGGAGGCAATTTACTTCCACAAATCCACGTACCGCAGGACCACGTCCGACATTGTGGTCACCGAGATACGGACCCCGCCCCAAACGGCCAGCCTCTCCAGAATCGCCCGCGTCAGCTTGAAGCGCCTCTCAGCGGGCTGATAGGGATCGGTGGCGGTGCCGATGGCAATGGGCCGGTCTCGCAGCCGGGACGACAACAGGTCCTTCTCCAGGACGGCATCCCCGTTGCGCTTGGCGTAGATCTCGGACTCGAACTGGCCGGCCTCTTCCCGGCCCATGTATTCGTGGGTATAGCGAGCGTAGCAGTATTTGCAGCCGAACTCGCAGCCCCGGTAGGGATTGATGGTCCAGTAGAACGGCATTTCCGGGTTCGAGCAGCGGTTCAGCACCGATTTGACCTCGATGGACAAATAGCGTGCACGCCGCTTGCGCAACAACGGGGTGCTCCCCGC
>JAPPFQ010000117.1 GCA_028875135.1 Acidobacteriota bacterium | reverse complement strand
GTGCGAGGTTGCTTACAGTATCCATCCCCCTATTATATGGGGGATAGCAGTGGATTGCAAGGGATGTTCGTAGCAAGTCCAGCGATGGCAAGAACTAGGTAAGACACTCATAAATAACACAGTTATAGACTCTAACGGACGGAGATAAACGTCACTGGAATCTAAATGAACGTTATGCGGCGACAACAGGTAGCCGTGGGCATCAGCCCATGGGACGCGAATGCGGCGACAACAGGTAGCCGTGAGCGTCAGCCCATGGGACGCGGCGTGAGTATCGAGCCAGTCATCAGCCCGGGACGAGCCATTGGGACTCGGCTCGGTGAGTGATGCGGGTCAACCTGCGGGTCCGGCGATGGAGGGGATCATGCGGCCCTTGTTGCGCTCCAGGGCCGATCGGTACACCCGTGCGGCCACGGCCACGTCCTCGATGGCCAGGCCCAGGGATTTGAACAGGGTGATTTCTTCGGGGTTGTTCCTGGGAGGGCGTCGTCCGGTTACCACTTCCCCCAATTCGCCGACCTGTTCCCAGTGCAGCAGCCCTTTTTCAATCGGACGCAGGAATTCACCGCATTCCAGCCTGGCCTGGTCCCTGGAGTCGACCACTATGGTGCCGCAACGCCTCAGGCAGGCCTCGTCCAGCTCCCGCCGGACCAGGGAATTGCCTCCGGCCGCATTGATGTGGGTTCCCGGTCGAATGCGCCCACCCTCAAAGACCGGACCGGAGGAGTTGGTGATGGTAGTGAGGATGGCGCTCTGATCCACCACGGCTTCGGCCGAGCTTGCGGGCAGGCAGGGAATGCCCAGTTGGTCCCCCATGGCGGCGCAAAATCGATCGAGGCGCCGGGCAGTGCGGCAGAAGGCCAGGACCCTGTGAATGGGACGGACGCGGCAAACGGCTTCCAGTTGGCAGCGGGCCTGCCAGCCGGCTCCCAGGATGCCGGCGGTTTGGGCATCCTCGCGGGCCATCCAGCGGGTGGCCACGCCACTGGCGGCACCGGTGCGTAGTTGCCCCAGAAGGTTGGCTTCCATCATGCAAACCAGGGCGCCGCTCCCGGTTTCGTAGAGCCAGAAGTAGAACTGGAGCCGTCCTCGAAAGACGGTGTAGGCCTTGAAGCCCATGTACCCGAGCTCGGGCAAGGCGGCCGCCATCAGGTGCAGAGACCCTTGGGGAAGGTGCAGCCGGCGCCTGGGAATGTTCTCGGCCTTTCCCGCTCCCAGGTGGCGGAATGCCGTTTCGACCGCCTCCAGGGCTATCGGCATGGTGAGGAGCTGCTCGACGTCGGCTTCGGTCAGGTAGAGCATGGGGGCACCTTATCTGCAACAAAGAATATCGATTCTCGGTTCGCTATAGAAGCCCTTTCGCGGCCGAGCCATCGGGTCGCATCTCCTGGTCAGCCGGCAGCCGGCCCCTGTCTGGAATTCTCGGGAGTCGGGTGTTAGAGTAACCGCAATGTGATGTTGCGCCTCCAGGTCTCGGGGGCACGATCCTGTTTCGGGCCATGGTAGCCGGCGACGTCGCCATCCGTTGAGGGGATTACGGCAGTGGAAATCTTTGCCGCCAACCGGGAGATATTGATTGCGCTCCTGGTCAAGTTGGGGATTATCGCCTCCCTGGCATCCTTGCTGACCCGTTCTCAAACCTTTCGCAAAACGCTCTTTGCCGAGGAGCGGGAAACCGCGGAGAAGCTGACCCTGATCCGGTTTTGGGGTCTGCCGCTCTGTGTCGGCGTGGTCATCCGAGGCGCCGGGGTGGGCAGTGGGACCATCAACCCTTTCGCTGCCTTCGACCTCAGCCTGGAGGGCACTTTCATTGCCGGCCTGCTGGGAGGCACCGTCGTCGGAGCCGTTGTCGGAGGCTGCGTGGGGATGGTGGCGCTGCTGCAGCAGCAGGAGTGGGCAGCCGTGGCGCTCTACCCGGCCCTGGGGTTGTTCAGCGGCCTGCTGCGCAACCTCTCGCCCAGGAAAGAAGAGATCTGGAACTTCTCGCCCTTCGTTTTCATCAACCTGGTCTTTTCCTTCTTCTCCAGGCAGCTCTTCAGCAAGAGCGGCTGGCAGCTCATCTTCTTTTTCAGTTGCATTGGCGTGGAGACCCTGAGGCAGGCGTTGGGGCAGGCCTTGACCTCGACACGCCTGTTTTATCTTCCCACCGACAGTTTTGTCGTCCTTGTCCTGATACTGGTGGCATCGCTGAGCTGCGTCGGAGTCACCCTGAAGGTCTGGAACAACACCCGCCTGGAAATCAAGCTTGCCGAGCAGGAGGTGCTGGTGGTGAAGGCTCGCCTGGACGCCCTGGCCAACCAGATCAATCCTCATTTCCTCTTCAACACCCTGAACTCCATCGCATCGCTGATCCGCTCCAACCCGGCCAAGGCCAGAGCCACTGTCGTGAAGCTCTCGCACATCCTGCGCAAGCTGTTGCAGGGACACGAGAATTTCATTCCCCTGCGGGAAGAGGTGGAGTTTATCGATAACTACCTGGACATCGAGGTCAGTCGCTTCGGAAAGGACAAGCTGCGAGTCGAAAAGGAAATCGACGACCGAACGCTGTCCTGCATGATCCCCAGCATGATCCTGCAGCCGATCATCGAGAATTCGATCAGGCACGGTATTTCGCCCAAGATTGAAGGGGGGCGAATCAGGATCTGCTCGGCGCTCCAGGAGGAACGCCTGTGTATTCAGGTGGTTGACGACGGGCTTGGAATTTCCAATGACAAACTGTCTTCGATCTACCATTCCGGAATTGGAATCAGCAACGTCCTGGAGCGATTGAAGGTGGCGTATCAGACCGATTTCGCATTCACGGTGAGCAGCCGGCCGGGGGAAGGCACTTTCACCCACATTGAAATTCCTCTGCAGCAATCCAGCGAAACCCGGATGGCCGGCGCCTGATTTACCCCGGGGAGAGAAGGTTTCGAGATGCCTGTTTCCTGTATTCTGGTCGACGATGAGGAGTTGGCCCTGGAGGAGCTTCACTTCCTGCTGGAGTCGGTTCCGGGCGTCGGTGTGGTCGGCCAGGGCCGCAACGGGGTGGAAGCCATTCGCCTGGTCAAGGAGTTGGAGCCGGATCTGATGTTTCTCGACATTCAGATGCCTGGACTCAACGGGTTTCAGGTGGTTCACCAACTGGTCAAGGAAGAGGTGCTGCCCCAGGTCATCTTTGTCACGGCTTACGACCAGTACGCGGTCAGGGCCTTTGAAGTCAACGCGGTGGACTACATCCTCAAACCGGTTGAGAAGTCAAGGCTGGAAACAGCCATCCGGAGAGCCAGGAAGCAACTGGAGTCCAATGTTCCGGTAGACGACCGCATCAAGAACCTGCTCGACCAGTTCATTCCCGCCACCCCCAGAAAGTCGAAGCTCCTGGTTACGGACAGGAAACGCCACCTGATGGTCGACGTGGACGACATCGTATTTGCCAGCGTTTCGGACGGCTCCGTTCAGGTGGCCACGCGGGATCTCAATGGAGAAACCCACTATCGAACTCTGGAGGAACTGCAGGCCAATCTGGACCCGCAAATCTTCTGGCGTGTTCATCGGTCCTTCCTGGTGAATATCAACAGGATCAAGGAGGTGGTTCCCTGGTTCAACCGGACCCTCCAGTTAAAGATGGCTGACCAGGCCGAGACGGAAATACCGGTCAGCCGCTCCAACTCCAGAAAACTGAAGGAATATCTGAAGCTCTAGTGAGCCCGAGACAGGATTCCGGCACGTCCGCGACCGGCCCGATTGCTGCTTGAGTTGGTCTCTGGCGCTGTGATAGTTTTTGGCAACGCAGGCAGATCGGAAACCAGGCTTTAGCGAACAGAAGGAGGACCAGGAACGGTGTCAAGCGCCTTGGATATCAGAGAGCATCTCTTGCAGTCCAGCGACGAGTTCAGAAAACTTGCCGAAGAACACAGCGCCTATGACGAAAAACTTTCTCTTTTTCTGAACAGAAGTTTCCTGTCCGAGGAAGAAAAACTCGAGGAAGTAACGTTGAAGAAGTTGAAACTGCGGGCCAAGGACCGAATGCAGCAGATGATTCAAGCCCAAAGGCAGCAGCAGGACTGAAGGGCCGTGTGAGCGGGCTTGGCTGACGTCCGCCAGGCGATGGTCGGGCCTTGAAGGATGGTTGACTGGATCGAAAAGGGAACCGCGCGGTTCCCTTTTTTGGTTCCGGCAATCGATGGGACAGCCGGGCGAGTCCACATTTCTCAGCCGGGCCCGTCCGGACCGTCTATGGCTACAAGACCCTCAATTGTAAGCATTCAACATGTTTAAAATAAACAAGTTGTCAGAATTATTCCAACCACCCGGCGAGAATTTCGGGTTGGAGAGAAGCGGCATCAAAGGCGCTGAGATCCCGGCAGGTGACAGTCTCCTCCCGGCACCTGTTATATAATGTCCGGAGTTGGGACATCAGGGTTTCCACCATGAAGATCGCCGCCGACGCCTTTGTCTTCCTGATCCCCCTGCTGGTTATCGCCGGACTGCTGTGGATCATGGGCTTCATGCTGCCGGGGTCGGTCTGCCTGGGGATCGCTCTTCTGGTGGGGCTTTTTTTCCGCGACCCGCACCGGAAGATCCCCGGCGAAGAGAATCTTGTTCTGGCCCCGGCGGACGGGAAGGTCCTGGATCTGGCGAAGCAATCGGACGGGACCACCAGGATCTCCATTTTCCTCTCGCTCTGGGACGTGCACATCAATCGCTCGCCGATCGGTGGCACCGTCCGGGAAGTCCGCTATCAGCCGGGAAAGTTCAGAATGGCTTTCGACCGGCGGGCTTCGGTGGAAAACGAGCGAAACATGTTAACGGTCGCCAACGGCTCCGTGACCGTCCGCTTCAGTCAGATCGCGGGAATATTGGCCCGCCGAATCGTTTGTTGGAAGAAGCCGGGTGATGCGGTCGAATCCGGCGAACGCATCGGCCTGATTCGCTTCGGTTCCAGAGTGGATGTATTTGTTCCCGACAACGTGACCCTGGAACTGAGCCGGGGAGACCGGGTGCAGGGAGGCAGCACCGTCATCGGAAGGGTGGTACGCAGTGAAAAATAGTTCGGAAAAGCGGAGGTTTCGACGGGGCATTTACGTCCTGCCCACCCTGTTCACCATCGGGACCATCTTCTGCGGATTTTTCGCGGTCACCAACGCCCTCAAGGGTGAATACAACCTGGCCGCCATTGCGATCGGCTTCGCGGTGGTCTTCGATGGCCTGGATGGCAGGATTGCTCGCATGACCAACTCCTGCAGCGAATTCGGCGTGCAGATCGATTCCCTGGCCGATGTGGTCACCTTCGGCCTGGCTCCGGCCATACTGGCCTACCTCTGGGGAGTTCGCGCGGTTTCCGTGGAGTCGCCCTATTCTCTTCACCTCCAACAGCTCGGCTGGATCGTCTGCTTCGGCTTTCTGGTGTGCGGCGCCATGCGGCTGGCGCGCTACAACATTCAGAGCGCCATGCCTCCACCCTCGGGAAGCGGCTCGGAAAAGCCCTTTGTGGGAATGCCGATTCCCGCCGGAGCGGCCCTGATCGCCGCCGCGGTGCACTTTTCTCCGGACCCTCCCCAACACTGGATCGCAGGGATGCTCTGGATTGTGCTGGTCGGATTCCTGGGGTTCC
This sequence comes from Acidobacteriota bacterium, assembly GCA_028875135.1. Lineage (GTDB taxonomy): Bacteria > Acidobacteriota > Terriglobia > Versatilivoradales > Versatilivoraceae > Versatilivorator. Next base: position 3,128 of record JAPPFQ010000117.1, on the reverse strand, counting down.
TGATGGTCAGCACCCTGAAATATCCCAGTTTCAAGCATGTCGATCTGAAGAGCCGCCAGCGATTCGTTAATTTCGTGCTCCTGGCCATGCTGGTAGCGCTGATTTACTTCTACTCGCAGGTCGTCCTGCTCCTCTTGGCCGCCGGGTATGCGTTCTCGGGACTGGGGTCGAAGGCTTACGGCTTGGTAAAGCACAAGCCGGAAGGTGTCCTGACGGCCGGCAAGCTCAGGCCGGACGACACCTGAACCCCCGGGAGTCCGAGCCGGGATCGCCGGCCCTCCGCGGCGCTCCGCCCGAAGTACCGCGGCAACGACCCAAACCCTGTTCCCGCTTCCAGGGTGCCGGGATCCACAAAAAAGCCATTCCAACTCCTTCATCTTTGCGGTAACCGCCGATGCCTCGATCATTGATTCTGGTAGACGTGCCCCTGGCTTCCTTTATTGAAGAGCTGTTTGCGCCGGACTGCCGCTCGGGCCCCTGGAGCCTCCTGGAGGAGGGATCCAAGCAAGCCCTGCTGGAAGTCGAGGCGCTTTTTCTTTACGGTCATCCCGTCATTGACGGGCCCTTCATGGATCGCTTGCCCAATCTCAAGGTGATCAGCAACTTCGGAGTCGGCATCGACCATGTGGATCTTGCGGCCGCGGCGCTGCGGGGCATTCCGGTGGGGAACACGCCCGGAGCGGTCGAAGGAGCCACCGCCGACATGACCCTGGCCCTGCTGCTGGCCTGCGCCCGCAACGTGGTTGCCGGTGACCGCTATGCGCGCGGCCCCGACTACCTGTACTACGACCCTTCGTTGTTTCTGGGACGAGAGGTCCACGGCAGCACGCTTGGCATTGTCGGCCTGGGCAACATCGGGCGAGAAGTGGCGCGCCGGGCTCGCGGTTTCGACATGCGAATTCTCTACCACTCCCGGCACAGAAAGCCGGAGGCGGAGCGCGAGCTGGGAGTGGAGTATGCCAGTCTGAGGGAACTCCTGGAACAGGCCCATTTCGTGACGCTCAATGTTCCCATGACTCCGGAGACCAGGCGCCTGATCGGAGAGGAGCAACTTGCCTGGATGCGTCCGGACGGCATTCTCATCAACGTAGCCCGGGGAGGGGTGGTGGATCACGAGGCACTCTATCGGGTGCTGGCCGACAAAAAGATTGCCGGCGCCGCCATTGACGTCACCGAGCCTGAGCCGTTGCCGCGCGACCACCCGCTGTTGCGACTGCCCAACCTGGTGATCACCCCTCACCTGGGTTCAGCCGGGTCCCGGACCCGCCTCCGCATGGCACAGATGACCGTGGACAACATTCGAGCGGGTCTGCAAGGCAGGCCCCTTCCCTACGGGGTCAAGCTTTCCTAGTCCGCAACCAGCACCTTGCGCTACGGCAAGACATCACATTCGGTCCAACAAGTTGCTGAAAATAAAGACTCTTTTATCATCCGTGCAGCGACCCGGTGAGCAATACGGGCTCAGCATGGCGACCCCAAGGCCCAGTTGGCTAGCTGCGCTTCTCTGCGGTTGGCTGGGATTATTGGGCGTCCTCCTCCCGGTGGATCCCGCCAACTCATGCCCGGCCTCGCAAGACGATGCGGCCAAGTCTCCACCGACCAGAATCGTCGGTCCCTTTCTGTCTCGAGAGGATGTCGGGCCCTTCACCAGGGTCGTGTTCAAAAACGGTTTGACGGTGCTCCTCTTCGAAAGGAGCAACACGCCTCTGGTGGCCATGGTGACCTACGTCAAGGCCGGCCGCCTTCACCAGGACCCATCGAGTCAGGGTTTCTGGGACTTGTGGACTCCCCTGCTGTTTCACTCTCCGCTGCCAGGTGGAGAGGGAACGGTTGCCGGGGAAGCCAGGAGAATCGGAGCGGTGTTGGACACCGGAGTGGGTGAAGACCACGCCTGGTTTTCCACCGTCCTTCCGCGCGAAGCCTATCGGAAGGGGCTGGACCTTCAAGTCACCGCCCTCGAGAAATGGAATCCTTCGCCCGAGACGGTGCGCGAAATCAACCGAACGACCCGTCAACGACGCCGATTCAGACAGGGCCCCCCGGAGAGGGAGTATGGCCGGCAGCTATTCGACCTGGCGTTGGGAAGGGGGAGAGGGTTCGATGAAGGGAGTGTTTCCCCCGGCAGTCCGCATGGCATCGACGGCACTCAATTCAGCAGCTCTCACAGCCGTTGGTTCGCGCCCGGCAACGTCTTGCTCGCGGTCACCGGCGATTTCGACCGGCGGGCGCTCCTGCGAGAGATCGTCAAGCGTTACCGCTCCCTTCCCAAGAGCCCCACACTCGATCCACCAGCCATTCCCACGCCGGACACCGACGGCTTCAGCTATGCCTACCGCCGGCAGGACCTGCATCAAGCCGGGATCCTCATCGGCTTTCCCCTGCCGTCCGCCTTCACCCGGGAGTGGTACGCCTGCAAGGTCTTGCAAGCCGTTCTGACCTCTGGCAGGACCTCGGTATTGAATCGCCGGCTGGATATGGCCCGGTCGCCGGTTCACGGGGTCGACTCCAACACGGTTGTTCCGGGACAGACCCGCACTCTCATTCTCAGCCTTGGCGCAGGCCGTCTGGGGTTGGACCGGTCGGCTGTAACCGCTCTGGCTGCTATCGAGCGGATCAAGCGGGGCGTCCTGGCCGAATCGGACCTCCAGCGAGCCCGGGCGCTGCTCGCGGTCGAGTTTCTGCAGGCCCAGGAGGGGTTGTCGGGTCTGGCGATTCAGATTGCCCGGCATGAGCACCAAGCGGATTTCAGCAAATGGAGGGAAACGCTTCAGGGAATCGAATCCGTCACCCTTGAGGAAGTGGTTGGGGCGGCTCGTCGCTATCTCGATCTGGAACGGTGCACTCTTCTGGAGTACCAGCCGGCCTCGGAGGAAATCAGGCAGTTCAACTCCGGCAGTTACCTCGAGTTCTTGAGAATGGCTCTGCCTCGCGCCGTTGGTGAGCTGAAGGGCGACGACTGGATCGAAGTGCCCCTGCCGGAGGAGAAGGAGCAGGCGGAGGGCCGTCCGCCAAGTCAGAGCGGTCCCAGGGAAATCAGCACGGCGGGACTGGTTCCGCCCTTGAGAAAGTTCTCCATCCTGAGAGGTCCCGACGTCTGGGTCCAGGAAGGGCGCTGGTTGCGTCTGGCC